>JAUMBM010000364.1:0-8641 GCA_032115735.1 Saprospiraceae bacterium | reverse complement strand
TCCCGTTTTCCCTACTGCCGGTGGTCCTGTCACCATCACTTTTGATGCAAGCCAGGGCAATGGCGGGCTTGCCAACTGTAATTGTGCCGTTTATGTACACACGGGCGTTATCACCTCAGCCAGTACCTCTCCCAGTGACTGGAAGTACGTTGTTACCACCTGGGGACAGGCCAATGCGGCCTGGCTAATGACGCCCGTTCCCGGACAGCCCAACAAATATACATTTACCATAGGCCCGGGTATTCGCCAGTATTACAATGTGCCGGCAGCTGAGCAAATCCTGCGGCTGGCTTTTGTGTTTCGCAATGCCAATGGTACGCTGGAAGGCAAAGGTGTTGGTAATTCCGACATCTTCTACGACGTATTTCCGGAAAATGCACCTCTTTCAACCGTATTCACCAGCCCTGCAGAAACAAACCTTAGCCGCTTTGTCGGACAAAATATTCAGGTTCTTGGCGCAGCCTCGAGACCGTCGACCATCAGCCTGTACGAAGACGGACAGCTGATTAGCAGCAGCAACAATGCCAGCAGCATCAACCATACACTTACCGTGCTACAACAGGGCCAGCACCTGGTTGAAATGATCGCCAATGACGGACAGAGCAGCGATACAAGCCGTTTTAGCTATGAGGCAAGTTACCGCGTACTATTCTCACAACCAACGCAATCCGTCGTACTTACTACGGTAGGAAGCAGCCTCCCGCTACAAGCCAATGCACACATACCCTCAACGCTGCAGTTGCTGATTGACGGGCAACCACAAGGTGCAGCCATTGAGAGCAGCGCAACTTACAGTAACAGTCTGGCCATCACAACCCCTGGTACCAGGCTGGTACAATTGGCTGCGGCCTACGAAGATTTGCGCGATACAGCCAGTTTTGTTTACGTTGTACCAGGCTCCCTCAACATCGCCAATCCACCTGCAGGATTCAATGACGGTATCAGCTACCTGCCTGATGGGCGCGTCTACCTGCAGCTATATGCACCCGGCAAACAAGTCATTTTTGTGCTGGGCGATTTCAATAACTGGACGCCCAGGCCGGCTTACCAGATGAACCGCAGTCAGGATGGTAATACCTGGTGGCTGTATCTGGAAGGTCTTCAGGCAGGCCAGTATTACGGTATGCAATATCTGGTTGATGGCAATCTCCGCATTGCCGATCCTTACAGTACCCTTGTACTGGACCGCTGGAATGATCCTTTCATATCACAGGCAACCTGGCCGGGCCTGCCGGCCTACCCCACGGGAAAAACAGACGGAATCGTGAGCCTGCTTCACCCGGGTGAAGCAGCCTATGACTGGCAGGTAGAAGATTTTACCCCTCCCGCCAAAAGCAAGCTGGTGATCTACGAAATGCTCATTCGCGATTTTGTAGAAAAGCACGACTACCTGACCCTTATAGATACGCTGGACTACCTGCAGCGACTGGGCGTAAATGCGATTGAACTCATGCCCGTCAACGAGTTTGAAGGCAATCTGAGCTGGGGCTACAACCCCAGTTTTCACATGGCACTCGATAAGTACTATGGCAAGCGCGAGCACCTTAAGCAATTTGTGGATGCCTGTCATGCGCGTGGCATAGCAGTCATTCTGGACGTCGTATACAACCACGCTTTCAGCCAGAGTTCGCTGGCGCAACTCTACTGGGACGCAGCCAATTTCAGGCCTGCCCCCAACAACCCCTGGCTTAATCCCATCGCCCGACACCCCTTCAATGTCGGCTACGACTTCAATCACGAAAGTCCGGCCACCCGTAAGTTTGTCGATCAGGTAATGACCTATTGGTTGACGGAGTTTAAGGTTGACGGATTCCGTTTCGACCTTAGCAAAGGGTTTACCCAGCGGCAGTCGAGTGATGTCAACGCCTGGAATGCCTATGATGCCAATCGCATCGCTGTCCTCAAACACTATGCAGATGTAGTCTGGCAAGCCAACCCGCAGGCGTATGTAATCCTCGAACACTTTGCCGTCAACAGCGAAGAAACCGAGCTGCACGCCTATGGCAACGGTATGCTCTTTTGGGGCGGTGCCGGCATCCACGGTTTGTACCTCAATGCTGCACGCGGAGTCAATGGCAGTTTTGGATCCGCCAGCCATACCTCCCGCGGCTGGACGCAACCCAATCTGATTCCCTACATGGAAAGCCATGACGAAGAACGCCTGATGTATGCCAATCTGACGCAGGGACTTTCATCAGGAAGCTACAATATACGCAATTTCATTACCGCATTGCGCCGTAAAGAGCTGGCAAGTGTATTCTATTACACCTTACCGGGTCCAAAGATGCTCTGGCAATTTGGAGAACTGGGCTATGATTTCAGCATCAACCATTGCCCCAATGGCACCGTAAATAATGCTTGTCGTACCGATAACAAGCCTATCCGCTGGGACTATCTGCTGAATTCCAATCGCCAACGGCTCTTTCAGGTAACCAGCAGTCTGATTGCCCTGCGCACGGGTGAGCCGGCATTCAGCACTACCACCTTTAGCCAGTCAGTCAATACGCAGGTAAAAAGAATAGCCCTCAACCATCCCAGCATGAATGTAGTAGCGCTGGGTAACTTTGGCCTGACTACGCAAAACGCCAGCGCGCCCTTCTCTTTCAGCGGTTGGTGGTACGAATATTTTACGGGGGACAGTGTGCAGGTGGTCAACACCAGCATACCGATAAGCTTACAGCCTGGTGAGTACCGATTGTACACCAGCAAGCGTCTGCAGACACCACCTGGTGGTTATATTACTGCTACCGGAGATCTGCAACCCGCAGAGCAGTTGTTGACGGTCTACCCCAATCCTACTGCAGGCCACTTCAACCTTGCTTTCACTCTGCCTGAAAGTGCAGCGGTTAGTCTGCAGGTCTATGACGCCGGCGGACAGCTGCAGCAGATACTTCTCAACCAGACACTACCTGCAGGGCAGCATCAGCATGATTACGAACTATCGCTGCCACCAGGTCAGTACTATCTGGTTCTGCTCTCAGGCAGATCCATAGCCACCGAAAAATTGATTATTCGCTAGGCACGAGAGCTGTATGGGCGGCCGGCGGCTGGCCCATACAGCTCCCATTCATTCAAGACCCAGAAAAGCTTTAATCTTGTAGTGAATGGCAGTATTTTCATAGATCCCTGAGAACACCTCTGCTGCAGGTCCAAATGCCAGTACAGGGACCATGCTGCCTGTATGGGCATTCGTACTGTAAGACATGTCTACCCGCTCAGATTTGCCGCGAGGGAGCAATGAGATACCGCCTGTTTCATGGTCAGCAGTTACTAGCACCAGCGTATTGCCGCGCTGTCGGGCAAATGCCAGTGCCTCCCCCACAGCACGATCAAAATCCAGCGTTTCCTGCACTGCCAGTCGCCCCTCTTTCGCATGATTGGCCCAATCTATCTGACTACCTTCCACCAGCAGAAAAAATCCTTTCGGATTGCGGCGGTCGAGATACTCCATTGAAAGGCGTGTCGCGTATGAAAGGTAGGAACGTCCCTGCGACACGCTAACCGGCTGACTGTCGGCCGTAAAAAAGGCAAATTTTTTAGTGGGATCAATGGTAAGCTTATCGAGTGAATGGTCAAAATAATCCCGTATGACATATCCTTTGAACGTCAGCTCTGCAATCAGATTCCTGTCATCTTCCTCTCTCCTGTCAAAGTAGCGCTTGCCGCCACCGATAAAGATGTCAACACCCGACTCGACCAGCGCCAAAGCAATGGCCTCGTTGCTCGTGCGCAGGGGCTCGTGTGCATAAAAAGCTGCCGGCGTTGCGTGTACAATTGAGGACGTAGCCACCAGGCCCGTAGCCAGCCCCAAATCGATACTAGCTTCCAGCAGACTATGGCAGGGCATTGTATCAGGTCCCATCCCTATGCTATTATTGTATGTTTTTATACCACAGGCAAAAGCCGTAGCCCCTGCTGCTGAATCTGTTACCAGATCTGAAGAAGAATGCGTCTTATGAAAACCAACAACCGATAATTGTTGCATCGCTAGCGGAGTAGTACTATTGAACATAGCAGCTGTCAACATACTGAGCCCCATCCCGTCACCGATTAACAGAATAACCGCAGGAGAAGCTTCTGCTGCTGAAGGTTGCGCTGATTCAACATTAGCCGTAGATTTACAGGAGGGCAGAATACTCAGCACGACCCACAGTAAACCTGGCCATACCAATGTGTACCGCCTTTCTGCATTATTCCGAATCCAGCTGCATGCGGGCACCAATTTGTCTACTTTTTTCTTCATTGATAAAATTAAATTCTAAATGCAACAAAAAAAATCAATATATTGGAATAATATTCTAAAACATACAACGATTCTGAAGATGATACGTTTATATTAATGTAACTATCATCACATACAAAGGGTTTTCCGATTGTTATCAACCATTAAGAATCATATGAGAAATTTACCACTGATTCACAAAAATCCAGGCATTATTGTGTACCTCTTTGCGGGATTCAGTTGGTATGTATTGGCGGCTCAACCTACGCAGCAGCCCAGTTTTTTCGACCAGTTGGGCGGAACTGAAGTGCGGGAAATAAGCCTGCGCACAGATTTAGCCAGCTTGATTGACCATCGCAATACGGACTCAGCTGAGCAGGATGCAGAATTTTGCATCATGACCGACAACGGTAAGCAGGTTGATCGCAGCTACCAGATCAAGGTCAGTGCCAGAGGTAAATATAGACGCCGGATATGCGATTTTCCACCCATCAAGCTGGATTTCAGCAAGGCAGACCTGCGAAAACAAGGTCTTTCAGACTTTGACGACTTCAAACTTGTCACCCACTGCAAGGAAGACAAATCAGCAGGCAATGACAATCTGCTTCGTGAATACCTCATTTACCAATTGTACCGTCAGCTAACCAACTACAGCTATCGCATACAGCTAGTTCGTATTCAATACATCGATACCAAAGGACAAGTAAGCCCTCTGCGAAGGTACGGTTTTATTATTGAAGACACGGCAGAATTGGCAGACAGGCTTGGAGCAACTGTATGTGACACCTGCCTCAACCCTCACCCATCCCGCGTTGACATGCAGGCAGAAAACATGCATGCCCTATTCCAGTACTTTATCAGCAACACTGACTTCAGTCTTCCGATGCTTCGGAACCTAAAACTCCTGGCTGTTACCGACAGCACACTTATTCCTGTAGCCTTCGACTTTGATTTTTCAGGTATGGTCAACGCAGGCTATGCTATCCCCAACCTGCAGATGGGTCAGCTGAGCCTACAACACCGCATATTTTTGGGATTGCCCGCCAGTAATGAAGTCATAGAAGCCAACCTTGCCGTATTCAGGCAAAAGCGAGAAGCACTGCTCAGTACGATTGACCAATGTAAATTACTTGACCGGGAAGCACGTGATGAAATGATCCTCTTTCTTGAACAATTCTATAACCATATTGATCAGCTCTCCCAAGATCCTGAGCCCAGTTGGTATCATCGACTGCGCAAGCAGGCACCCAATGTTGTTCCTTCAGGTGGATCCCCCGAACACTACCTCATCAGTAAATAGACTGCGCCCCAACTGAACAAATCAACGATGAGGCAGGTTTTTATGATAAGTACCTAACCAAATAGCTATGCATCCACAAACGGAACACACAGAAGCGCTGGATAACCTATCCATGATTAAAGCCAGCGTACGGGACTTTGCCGAAAATCACATCAAGCCATACCGGACAGAGTGGGATGAGCAGCAGCATCTGCCCGTCGATTTGTTTAAACGGATGGGAGAGCTGGGTTTCATGGGTGTACTCGTACCTGAAGCCTACGGAGGAGCCGCCCTCAACTATCAGGCCTACATCACCATCATTGAAGAAATTGCCCGAGTATGTGGTGCCATCGGCCTATCAGTAGCTGCTCACAATTCTTTGTGCACCAATCATATTCTTCAATTTGGCAACGAAGAACAGAAGCAAAAATATCTGCCCTTGCTGGCATCGGGTCAATGGTTGGGAGCCTGGGGACTTACAGAGCCCAATACCGGAAGTGATGCTGGCAGAATGCGCTGTACTGCCGTAAAAGATGGTGATTACTACGTCCTCAACGGCACAAAAAATTTTATCACCCATGGTATTTCGGGGCAGGTAGCTGTAGTAATTGCACGTACTGGCGAACTACTCGACAGCCGTGGGATGACCGCTTTCATCATTGAAAAAGGTCATCCGGGGTTTCGTCCTGGCAAAAAGGAGAATAAGCTGGGTATGCGCGCGAGTGAAACAGCAGAGCTCATTTTTGACAATTGCCGCGTACACAAAAGTCAGGTGTTGGGTAAAGAAGGGGAGGGATTCATACAGTCCATGAAAATTCTCGACGGAGGCCGAATTTCTATAGCAGCACTTTCTTTGGGTATTGCCAAAGGTGCCTATGAAGCTGCTGCTGACTACGCGGGGGAGCGCGAACAATTTGGGCAACCCATAGGGCAGTTCCAAGCCGTTGGCTTCAAGTTGGTCGACATGCTCACCCAGATTCAGGCCAGCGAAATGCTGGTGCGCCAGGCGGGTTTTCTCAAGGACAGCGGAAGAGAGGTAACCAAGCTATCTGCTATGGCCAAATACTACGCTTCTGAAGCGGCCGTCCGTATCGGCAACGAGGCTATACAAGTGCTGGGTGGCTACGGTTACATCAAGGATTTTCCGGTGGAAAAATTCTATCGCGATGCCAAGCTTTGTACCATTGGTGAAGGCACCACGGAGATTCAGAAGCTTGTCATCAGCCGGGAAATTCTCAAGGGCAAGTAGCAGCCACTGCTGCCGGCGATAGTTTACACAAAGGGCATACTTTGTTTTTCGACGAAAAACAAAATATGCCCTTTGTGTAATTTATACAGGCTGCAGCAGGCAGCAAAACGCGATCGAATCAGCTCTTTTTACTAGCAGTACCTGTCGAAAGCCATCTTGAGGTTTTCGGCAATAATCTCAGCCGAACGACCCTCAATATGGTGGCGCTCAAGGAAGTGCACCAGCTTACCATCTTTAAACAAGGCAATTGAAGGCGAGGATGGCGGATAAGGAAGCATATATTCTCTGGCTTTGGCCGTAGCGCCGGCATCTACGCCCGCGAAAACCGTCACTGCGCGGTCGGGACGCTTTTCGTGTCTGATGGCCAGTTTGGCACCGGGCCGGGCGTTGGCGGCTGCACAACCGCAGACAGAGTTGACTACAACCAACACAGTTCCTTCATTACCAGCCATGGCTGAATCGACGGCTTCCGGTGTCTGCAGGCTTTCAAAACCAAAATCCGTGAGATCTTTGGCCATCGGAGTGGTTAATTCAACTGGATACATCTGATTTATTTTTGCTGTTGTAAAATATCTGATAAACAAAAGTACTATCTTTTTCAGCCAGGGACCTGCCCTGCGGTCAAAAACAGCAATTATATATACAACTGGAATTCCCTCTTTGTTTTAGCCCGCAACTGGCCTGCCGCATTTTTTCGGCCGGCCGGCCGAGAGCGGGCTTTAGCGGCCCGGGCCGCTAAAGGAAAGGACTTTGGTTTTTCCAAAAATCAAAGGCTGCCTCGATTAGATTTTTACTGTGACAACTCCCCCTTGCTGCGCCACAGCAGGCTGCTGTCGCCATAACTCAGAAACCGGAAACCATTGGCCAGCGCATACGCATACACCTCCCGCCAGGCTGGCCCGATAAAAGCAGCAATCAGCAGCAGCAACGTGCTTCGGGGCTGGTGAAAATTGGTGATCAGCGCATCGGCTATCCGAAAGTGGTAGCCCGGTGCGATCAGCAGCTGGGTGTCGCCCTCGAGGCGCGGGCTGTCGCCCAAAAATGCCAGCAACTGCCGCAGGCTTTGCTGCCCGTCGGGCAGGCCGTCGGGATGTTGCCGGTAGGGCTCCCATTGATCCAACTCAAAAGAAAGCGGATCCTTCGGACCGGCTGCCCCACACTGCACACCAAACCAATATAAGCTTTCAAGCGTACGCAAACTGGTTGTGCCGACGACGATAATCGGCAGCCCCCGCTCCATTTGTTGCAGCAGTCGCTCGATCAGCTGGCGGGAGACAATCACGCTTTCCCGATGCATCGCATGCTCCGCCATGAGTTCGGACTTCACAGGCCGAAAAGTCCCTGCCCCCACGTGCAGGGTCACGTAAGCCGTGTCAATACCTTTATCCTGCAGAGACTGCATGACCCCCTGTGTAAAGTGAAGGCCGGCGGTAGGTGCCGCCACGGAACCCTGCTCTTTGGCATAGATTGTCTGGTAGCGATATTCATCCTCTTCTTCAGCAGGGCGGTTGAGGTAAGGCGGCAGGGGGATCTGTCCGGCTGCTTCGAGCACATCTGCAAATGTCAGGGCCGGATTATCCCAGCGGAAAGCCACATTAAAGCTGCCGTCGGCCAGGCGTTCGAGCCGGGTGATAGTCAACCGAGCAGCTCCGCTATCGGACTGCACCTGCAGCTCGAGCGTGCCGCTTTTCCATTTGCGGTTGCCGCCGACGAGGCAGCACCAGGTCACTTGCTCACAATTGGACAGGCTAAGCTGGTAATCCGCCGGATGGACGGGTTCGAGACAAAAAATCTCGACGGCCTGGCCTGCGTCAGCAGCCAGTAGCAGCCGTGCGCGGATCACGCGGGTATCATTGAATACCAGCAGACTGCCTGCAGGAATTTCATCTGC
>JAUMBM010000363.1:0-2304 GCA_032115735.1 Saprospiraceae bacterium | reverse complement strand
CGGACGGCCTGCCGGGATGCCTCGGGCAGCTGGCTGTGGACCACATACCAGGTGGTATCGCCCGCCGCCGCTGCATTGGCAAAAGCAAAATCATAGGGGTCGGTCACCCCCAGTCGACCCTTATAGGTTTGGTCGACAATGCGCACAGCCGACTGCTGCAGCAGTTGCGCCTGCAGCCGGGCAGCAAGTGCCGCTTCTTCTTGGTTCATCTCATGGCGCAGCTCCCAACGGTGGGTGTACTCAAAGCAAAAGAGGCAGCCCTGTACCCAGTTGTACAGCACGAGGACGACCAGTATGATTGCTTTGAAGTTGCGCATAAGCGTGAAGCTGATGTAGCCCGGGTTACACCTGTCCACTTTTGCAGCGACCGCCTGGCCAAAGCCACGAGCCACCGCTGCCATAACAGGTACGTACGGAACCATCACAAATATATTTATTTTTTGACAGCAGCCCATCGGGGGGGATATTTTTTTGTGCAAAGTGCTGTTTTGGGCGCTTTCAGGCTGATTTTGGCGCTGTTGAGGACTTTTTTCCTTAGTGTAACCACTTTTTTCCTCAGCGTAACGCGCCGTTTGCGGAGCAATGGTCTCCTGCCTGCATATTTGTGTTGCGTATCACATAGCTGGTTTTTACACTTCAGGACATCAAGTTTTGTGCGTGCCCGTGTGACAGAATACGTTGGATTGGGGTACACTGGCCATACTGCTACGCGCAAAATCAGACGGCTCGTGGTACAAACCAGATCGTATACATAATCCCTCTAACTTTCAAGTGTAACCGGAACTTTCTGCCCCCGGCAGAAAATTCCGGTTACAGGCTTGAAGCAGTAAGTGATACAGGTCATTGAGCTGTTTTCCCGGGATGAGGATCGCTACTATCTCACTAAGCTCCTGATCAATCTGGCAGACCAACAGTCAAGCCGAAATGAATGGGATAAAAGCAAGCGTACAGTTGAAAAGGCTATGCAGATTGCTGTTGACAACAATTTTATCGAGTCGAAAGCCTTACTGCACAGGTTACTGGCTATAGCTGCTCTCGGGGAGGGAGACTATGCCGCCGCAGAAAAAAATCTGCTGCAGGCGCAAAAGTTGTTTGAGCAGGTTGAGCGTACTGATGTACTCGACAAGCTTCAGGTAAATTTTATGACGCTTTACTTCCGTACGGGCAACTATGAAAAATACAGCGAGGCACTCAAAAATTATGAAAAATATATCGACCAACGAACCAATGCCAACGCACTTGCGGCCTATCAGGAGATGCAGGCAATGTACGAACTCAATAAGATAACAGCAGAGCTAAGTCTTGTCAAAGAGGAACTGCTGCTCCGACAACGGGTCAACAGGCTGCTGATCACTCTGTTGGTTGTAATACTGCTGGCCGTAACCATTTTTATTATCCAGCGTATCCGCGAGCGGGCACTGGTTAAAAGTCTCTTCCAGTTAAATATTCGGGAGGTAGTCAATCGCGACGATCTCAGGTCTACAAACAGGGCTGATGATGCAACTGAATACCTGCACGAACCTCAGCAGAATCCCATGTATATCCTCTATCAAACGCTTATGGATCGCATGGCTGCCGAAAAATGGTATACAGATCCCAATCTGAATCGCCAGGATATATGCATCAAGTTGGCTACCAATCAGAAATATATATCACAAGCGATCAGTGATTACAGTAATTCCAACTTGTACGGGATCATCAAAAATTTTCGGGTCAACGAAGCGAGGCGGTTGATCCTGACACAGGGCTCCGGCATGCCGCTTACTGAGGTTGCCGAAAAATCCGGTTTCGCCAACAGGGTGTCCTTCTATCGGCAGTTCAAAGAGGTGACGGGCTTCTCGCCTACCGAATTTGCACGGCTGGCGCTCGACCCTTCTCAGCGACCTGGTCTCGAAGAGGAGCCGTATACCGAAGAGGAGTCGTAAGCTATGTTGACCGTTGGGTCGACACTCGTCAACCCAACGGTCAGTAGCTTATCGCGCCCAGATTTCATCGACAAACAGCCAGCTGTTGCCGCCTGCACCCTGGTGCCAGGGCGGGCAGATGCCGTAGTTCTCGGCCTCGACCTTCAGGTAGCGGAAGTTGGTAGCCGCCGCCTGCACAAAATCGTGGGTGACGACCGTCTTGTCGGTGTCGGCCAGATTGTGGGTCACAACGCCCAGTTTAGCATAGTTTTTGCTGTCGTTGGAGACAGAGAAGGTCACGCGCGGGGGCAGGAAAATCCAGCTGCCTACATCCTGCAGGAAACCAACGCCTACCGTATCCGGAGACACTTGCTCGCCAAAATCAACAACCGCCACAAAA
>JAUMBM010000362.1:0-6955 GCA_032115735.1 Saprospiraceae bacterium | reverse complement strand
TAAGTACTCCCAGCCTACCTCCCGCTGAAGTCATCGACACCAAGACTGTTGAGGTACAGACGCCACCCAAGCAACAAGATGTTGCGGTAGCCCCACCACCCGCGGATGCACCTGCACCCGCGCCTGTCAAGACCGTGAAGCCAGTGATGATATCCAAGGAAGAACCCCCTTCGCATACCAGTTCTGTTATTGCCGAGCAGTTTCCCAAACCCGCCCCAAAGCCTGCCAGTACGCTGGCACCCCAGACAGCAGCTGATGCGTCTCCTGCCACTGCACCTGAGGATGATGTTTATCGCGCAGAAGCCCCTGAACTCAGGGGGCTCAAGATCCTCGGCAAGATTGAGCTTGATAAGCACAGCTCTCGCGGAAGGGGCGGCAAGAAGGAAAAAGAAAAAGAAAAACCAAAGCCTGCGCAAGCGCCGGCCGACGGAAATAAGCCTGCGGCAGCTGCCCAGCCTGACAGCGCCGCTGATGCAGATAACAAGCGCAAACGCAAACGTAAGCGCAAGAAGATATCCGGGGAGGAGAACAGTAATCCCAACACAAGACCCGCTCCTCAGGGTGGTGGTGACAGACCTCAGCAGGCTGGCCAACAACAGGGTAGGCAGCAAGGTCGTCCGTCTACGGCACCTCCCAACCAGCAACAGTCCAGAGGTCAGCAACCTCCCCGCAGGATGGAGCAGGCTCCTCAAGGTTCTCAGGAGGTCAGTCAGCGCGAGATTGAAGAAAAAATCAAGGCTACCATGGCCCGCCTGTCTGGAGGTGGTAAGAAAAAGCGCCAGAAGCTTCGTCGCGATAACCGTGAGCGTCTGAGAGGCCGTCAGGAAGAGCGAGATGCTGAAATGATGACGGATAAGCTGCAGGTAACGGAGTTTATTTCCGTTCAGGAGCTCGCCAATGTGATGAGTGTCCCCGCTGTAGAGGTCATCATGACCTGTATGAATCTGGGTGTAATCGTGAGTATCAACCAGCGCCTTGATGCAGAGGTCATTGAACTGGTAGCCAGCGAATTCGGCTATGAAGTAGAATTCATCTCCGTAGAGGAACAGCTGGAAGACGAGCTGGAAGTCAAAGACGATCCGGAGGATCTGCAGCCCCGCGCACCTATTGTGACCGTCATGGGACACGTTGACCACGGTAAGACGTCATTGCTCGACCATATCCGAAGCGCTAATGTCGTCAGCGGTGAAGCGGGTGGTATCACACAGCACATCGGAGCTTATGAAGTTGAAGTAGGTCCTTCCAAGAAAAAGATTACTTTCCTCGATACTCCCGGCCACGAGGCTTTCACCGCCATGCGTGCGCGTGGTGCCAAGATTACAGATATTGCTGTCATCATCGTTGCTGCGGATGACAGTGTGATGCCGCAGACGCGTGAGGCCATCAGCCACGCAACGGCTGCTGGTGTACCGATCGTTTTTGCCATCAATAAGATTGACAAACCCGGAGCCAATCCGGAAAAAATCAAGCAGGATCTGGCCGCCATGAACTACCTCGTCGAATCTTGGGGAGGTAAGTACCAGTCCCAGGATATTTCTGCCAAGACAGGCGAGGGCATTGAAGAATTGCTGGAAAAAATCCTGCTGGAAGCAGAAATGCTCGATCTCAAGGCTAACCCGGATCGCATTGCTACGGGTACAGTCATCGAGGCTTCTCTGGACAAAGGCCGTGGCTACGTAACTAAGTTGCTGGTACAGTCCGGCACCCTGAAAGACGGTCATGTGATTGTTGCCGGTGAATACTCTGGTCGCGTTAAAGCCATGTTCAACGAACGCAATAAGCGCATCAAAGCTGCCGGTCCATCGACCCCTGTGTTGGTTCTCGGCCTAAGCGGTGCCCCACAGGCGGGTGAGCGTTTCAAGGTTACGGAAACAGATCAGGAAGCTCGCCAGCTTGCCATGAAAAGGGCGCAAATATCGCGTGAACAGGCCAACCGTGCTACCAAGCGCATCAGCTTGGAAGAAATCGGTCGCCGACTGGCATTGGGCAACTTCAAGGAACTCAATATCATTGTCAAGGGTGATGTGGATGGCTCTGTAGAAGCGCTTAGCGATGCACTGATCAAGCTGTCCATTGAAAGTGTTCAGGTTAATACCATCCATAAGGCGGTAGGTCAGATTACCGAATCCGATGTCCTGCTGGCTTCCGCTTCTGATGCCATCATTGTTGGCTTCCAGGTTCGTCCTTCCGCCAATGCCCGCAAACTGGCTGAGCGTGAAGGTGTGGAAATCAAGCTTTACTCGATCATCTACGAGGCCATCGAACAGGTCAAGGCCGCTATCGAGGGCATGTTGGAGCCTACCCGGGAAGAGACAATTGTCGCTCAGGTGCAGGTTCGGGACGTGTTCAAGATATCCAAAGTGGGTATCGTGGCGGGTTGCTATGTCGAAGAAGGGAAAATTGCCCGTTCAACGCATATACGACTCATCCGGGACGGTATCGTTATATTCCCTACACGCGAAGGTGCCAACGGCGAAATCGAATCGCTCAAGCGCTTCAAGGATGATGTACGCGATGTTCGCGCCGGTATGGAGTGTGGTATCACGATCAAGAACTGCAATGATATACAAGTTGGCGACGTCATCGAAGGTTATGAAATCACGATGACCAAGCAAAAGCTAAACTAGCGTAGTATTTTTACTGCGTCAAACAACAGGCACCTTGGGGCGTAAAGCCCGAAGGTGCCTGTTGTTTTTATGCGAATCCACGCCAAATATAGAAAGACTTCCTTTTTTTGTTCAACCATTCGTATCGCAATACCGTTGCTACTAAGAGCATGATATCGATTTTTTCCTCCGGCAAAAAATCCAACCTTCCACATACGTGCAGCCCCGAGGCTCGCACGGGATGGTAGCAATCATTTATCTCCTCAAAACAACGACTTATTATGGCTGCAAGTGCTGATATGCCTTACTTCATCAAGCCCTCTGTCAATCTCGAGCCTGCTGACAAGCATAAAGCCTATCAGGAAGCGCTGCAGGCGATTGACGCTACCCTGCAGGGAGAAACCTGGACAATTCTGAAAATGAGTACCATCAATTGCCTTCTGAAGACTCATTTACCCTACTACTATTGGACAGGGTTCTATCTGGTACGGGACGGCAGACTAAGTGTAGGTCCCTATCAGGGTACACTCGGCTGCCTGCACATAACATTTGACCGGGGCGTCTGCGGCAAAGCTGCCCGTACGGGGAAGACCCAGTTGGTACAGGACACCCATGCACTTGTCGAGGGGAGCGAACACATTAGCTGTGACCCCAATTCACAATCGGAGATGGTAGTTCCTGTTACTAATAAAGAAGGGAAGTTAGTTGCCGTTTTTGATGTAGACAGCTCTGTAAAAGGATCGTTCGATGAGATTGATCAGAGCTACATTGAACAGCTACTGTCTCGTCAGTTTGCCGATGCACAGCCACTATAGTAGCCCTAGTCTGCCTTACCGCCAACAATGATGACAATTTCGCCTTTAGCTGCACCCTCCTGCTGGTAGTGCTCATGCAAAGCTGATAGCGTTGTGGTTCTGATATCCTCGTAGTATTTACTAATTTCTCGAGCTACACAGGCCTGACGTTCTCCGCCACAGTGTTCTATGAGCTGCTGAAGGCACTTGGCGAGTCTGTGAGGAGATTCGTAAAGAACGAAGGTATTCGGCAGAGAAGCCAAGTATAGCAGGCGTGTCTGTCGACCCTTTTTGTGGGGCAAAAAACCTTCAAAATGGAAGCGGTCGCAAGGAAGGCCCGAGGCAGCCAGGGCAGGTACGAAGGCAGTGGGTCCGGGCAGGCAGCTCACCTTTACGCCTGCCAACATACACGCACGAGTGAGCAAGAAACCCGGATCACTAATACCCGGTGTTCCCGCATCACTTACCAAGGCAATGCTACCGCCTTGTTGCAATTGCTGCACCAGAGATCCAATGGCAGCATGTTCGTTGTGTGCATGATGCGCCCGCAGCGGTGTCTTGATCTCATAATGATCCAACAGCTTACGGGTAGTCCTCGTATCCTCCGCAAGGATAAAGTCGACCTCACCAAGAATACGAATTGCCCTGAGGGTCATATCTTCGAGATTGCCAACAGGCGTGGGCACAAGGTACAGCATATACTCAGTTCTGGGCGATGAGCTCGTAGCTGTACGTCTCCATAATAAGATTGGCAAGCAGCTGCTTGCACGCAACCTCAACCTGTACACGTGCAGCAGCTTCATCAGCAGCTTCGATACGCAGAGAGATGTGCTTTCCTATACGAACATCCTCTACACCCGTAACCTGTATAGCTCCCAGACTATGTTGAACCGCTTTCCCCTGTGGATCCAGCAGTTCTTTATGCGGCATAATATTAATCTCGGCCTGAAAAATCATCCTTTATGCATTGAATTTTAAAAAATAGCGAATCACATTCAGCAGAATGTAACCGAAAATCAGCGGTGCCAGTGCTAATACCCCGGCCAGCAGCAATGACACCAAAGCTACTACGGCAAAGATAATTCGAATCTCATTCCCTTGCCAGCCCCCCTTTTTGAATTTAAAGCTAAACATGGGCAGTTCGCTCAACAGCAAATACGAAAGTACCGCTACCAACCCATACAAACTGACAGGTTGCGACAGCCATACACGGCAACCCCACACATCCTGCTGATACCACAGAAGCAGTCCTACTACCAGCATAGTAGCCGCAGGGGTGGGCAATCCCAAAAACTGATCCGTCTGCCGGCTATCAATATTAAATTTGGCCAGCCGCAGCGCTGAGGCTCCTGTGAGTAAAAAAGCTGGTAAGCCGGGCAGGTACAATTCCGTGGCTTCCCCCTCGCCTCCGTTTTGGAGCATCATATAGAGAATTACCCCGGGTGCCAACCCGAAAGACACCATATCGGCGAGGCTGTCCAGCTCTCGACCGATGGCGGACTGGACTTTCAGCATTCTCGCTACAAAGCCGTCTGCAAAATCCGCTACACCTCCGGCAAGCAACAGGAGGACGGCTGCAGCGTAGTGCTGGTACAACAGACAGACAACGGCGACACAGCCTGCCAGCAAATTGGCCAGGGTGAGTGCATTGGGAATATGCTTTTTCATCGTTTGACTTATCGACCGCTAAGATACCAAAAGAAACGCGTTTGCGTTACAATCATCTGGACAGAAGCCCGACTGGTATCGACAATCGTATCTTTCTGAAGCATTAGAGCGATGCCGTAACGGTACAAATACGCAATCAACCAAACCCTACAGCGGATTTTATTGTCTTAATAATTATCGGTTTGTCCTAATCCATAAAATACGAGAACAATCAAGCCCCTGCCTGCGTTCCCACTGAGCGACAACGGGTATATTGTTGAAATGAAATTAAGCAAAGGCTATGCGAAATATTTTCCTGCTATTCATTTTTTTTGGCATACAGCTGTCGGCCTTCGCCCAATCCCCTGCCAATGATGCCTGTCAAAATGCCATTGTATTGACAGATCTTGAAAATTTTTGCTCCCTGTCAGGTGCCTATACCAATGTAAATGCCACCGATGAAGGCAGTACACCCATAGCAAGCTGTTTTCTGAATACGACCGTTAGTCGCGATGTATGGTTTCAATTTACTGCTATAGCCAATGGTCTGAGCGTGGCTGTCATTGGTAACAACGACGTTAATATCTCGGGTGGCACCCTCGCTAATCCCGATGTTGCGGTATACAGTGGCAACTGCGGAGCGCTCACCGAGCTCGCCTGTAACAACGATGGCGCTCAGGACGGGTTTGTACAAATCCTCAGCGATGAGTTGGCAGTTGGGGAGACCTACTTCATTCGTGTAAGTGCCGCTTTTGGCAATACAGGTACCTTTGAGCTGTGCATCAACAACTTCAATCTGGTGCCGGATCCATCAGGCGACTGCAACAATGCGGTCGTATTGTGTGACAAGTCGCCGTTTACTGTTCCAAGGGTTGTAGGAGCGGGTGCTAACCCCAACGAACTCACAGGTGCTACCTGCGGGGGCCAGCAGCTTGATGAAGATGCTTCTACCTGGTACAAATGGACCTGTGCCACCTCCGGGACTCTCACCTTCATACTGACGCCCCTCAACCCTGCCGATGATTTGGATTTTTATGTCTACGAATTGCCCAATGGCATAGACAACTGCTCCGGGAAGGTATTGCGCAGGGATATGTCTGCCGGGCAACAAGGCGGACAGCCTTTCTCTTTTTGGCAGCGCTGTACAGGGCAGACAGGGTTGTCGGCTTCCTCTACGGATGTATCCGAGCAATGCGGCTGCCCGGCAGGCAATGACAATTTTTTGGTCGCACTCAACATGGTTGCCGGCAGGAGCTACGCACTAGTTGTCAACAATTTTAGTGAATCGGGCGCCGGCTTTTCAATTGAATTTGGCGGAACGGGTACCTTTGTAGGTCCCACGCCCCGCTTTACGGCTACGCCCTCGCGCGTATGCGTTGGTGAATCCGTCACATTTACCGATGCTTCCACATTCACGACGGATCCCATTAATATACGTCGCTGGAATTTCGGGCAGGGCGCCTCTGTCAACCCCGTCAGCGGCTCAGGCCCTTTCACCGTCTCTTACAATCGCCCGGGTGTTAAATCTATTGTATTGGAAGTAGAGACCAACCGGGGATGTATTGTAACGGAAGTTGCTACGGTCGAGGTCGTGTGCTGCGATAACCACTTCACTACCTCTGCCAACATTACGGATGTCAACTGTCCCGGTACGCCCACCGGAAGTATTGATTTTAGCGTCAGCAACGCCTATGGCCCTTATGTATACAACTGGAATACAGGTGCTTCCAGTCAGGACATCACAGGTCTGGCCGCAGGCACTTATAGTCTCGCCATACGGGATCAGTCGGGCTGCAGAGATACCCTGACATTTTCGGTTGACAGCCCGCCGCCCTACGATTTTGACACCCTTTTTGTACGCCCTACCTGTAACGGAGGTACCGATGGCTCACTCACTTTCGTTATCAG
>JAUMBM010000361.1:0-7249 GCA_032115735.1 Saprospiraceae bacterium | reverse complement strand
GCGGCTCAGCAAAGAAGCCTTCATAGGTACAGGCGCCTGGTTTTACCTGATTGTCAACCTGATCAAGCTGCCGCTGCAGTTTTTCGTCTGGGACAACATCAACGCCACTACGCTGACCATCAACCTGCTGACTTTTCCCGTCATCATCGCTGGTCTGCTATTGGGCGTGAGGCTGGTCAACTACCTGCCGGACAAAGCATTCCGCTATTTTGTCATGGCCATGACCCTGCTCATCTCTGTTCGCCTGCTAGCAGGGATTTGATTCGCTGCAGCGCTTCGTAGGGGCGGGGAAAAATTTCGTGGGCCTCGGCCAGCGCCCCGGCAGTTTGCGAAGTTGTCAGTCCCAGCACATACAGCCCCGCCTTGCGGGCGGCCGCAACGCCGGCCGGAGAATCCTCCATCGCTATGCAATGCACGGGCAGCAGTCCCAGTCGCTCCACTGCCAGCAGGTACATATCGGGCGCAGGCTTGAGCTGCTGCACATCATCGGCGGTCACTACCTGTTGCAGCCACTGCCCCAACTGCGTAGCCCTGAACACCTGTCGTACATCGGCCAGCGGGCTGTTGGTGGCGAGCGCCATGGGGATGCCGCTGCGCGAAAAGCCGGCCAGCTCCTCCTCTACCCCGTTGAAGGCCTTGAGCTGAGTGGCTACGAGGCTGTGGAACAACTGTTGTTTTTCTTTGCGCAGCGCCTCGGTCGTCACCCTGAGTTCGTAATCATTGGCCACGCTCTCGGCGAGGTGGCGGTCGGAAAGGCCCACCCAGCGGTCAAACCAGTGGTAGTCGAAGACCAGTCCGTGCCGGGCGAGGACGCCCAGCCAGGCATCGGCATGTACAATCTCGGAGTCGACCAGCGTACCGTCGAGGTCAAATACAAGCCCTTGAAAATGTTGGTGCATGGATATAATGGATTGTGCTGCTGCGAGCTGTTGTACAGGGCTGCCGATCGGGTGTCCGATGCCGGGTGCTGATGGCTTTTGTGCAAAGGTGCGGGATTTTTTCAGCCCTCCCACCAGCTTCGTTCGACAGTACCGCAACGCCAGGCCATAAACTTGTTTTTGGCTCTGGCAGCCCTGCCCGCGCACCGCTGCGGGACGCAGGCTGCCGGCAGCGGCCCCGGAGCCCTGCCTTTTCACAAAATCAGGCAGCAGCAGCCGTTTAATTGCACAAATATAACAGAATATGCCGCCAAGCCTGTAACTTTATCGCCAAAATTACCACACCGCCGTTGCATCACTTTTATGAACTACAGAGGCTTTCTCCTGCTTGTTGCCAGCCTGGTGGCATTTTCCTGTAAAACCGCCCAGCCTATGAGACCTGCAGAACAATATGAAGATCGATACGAAGTAAAAACTTCGGCTCTCTACCTGCCCGTGGAGATTAAAGTGGCTGCGCTGGAGCGCGCCCTCAACAGCCAGTTTGCCAATGTCGTTTATGAGGACAATTCTTTCAACGACGGCGACAACATGACGGTCAAGGCGACGCGGCGCGATGCCTTCCGGCTGCGGGTAGAAGGAACGACTATCTACTACAAGACACCCCTCAACCTGCTGATTCGCTATGATACCGGTCTGGGCAAGGTGGATGCCGACGCTTCCATCGAGCTCAATTTTCGCACCAGCCTGCAACTGACCGATAAGTGGTCGCTGGAGACCAGCACCCAGCTCGAAGGCTACCGCTGGCTGAGCAGTCCGCGGCTGCGGCTGGGCAGTTTCAGTCTGCCGGTGGAGACCATTGCCAACTATGTCCTGAAGCGGGCGCAGACGACGCTGGCGGATGCCATCGATACCCAGATAGCGCGCAATCTGAAGCTGGAGCAGTATGTGGCGGAGGCCTGGAAGATGATGCACCAGCCCTTTGAGATGTCGGCCGAGTACAAGGCGTGGCTGCTCATTCAACCCCAACGGATCGGCATGACCCGGCTGGAGAGCAGCAACGGGAGCATACGGTCTACCATTTTTATGGAGGTGCGGCCTGAGATCGCTTTTGGGCCGCGGCCCGCCAACAGCCGGCAGCAGCCGCTGCCGCCTTTTGCCTACCAGCAGGCGCAGCAGGCCAATCAGCCTTTTTCACTATACGTCAATGCGATGGTCACCTATGATGAGGCGGAGCGTATGGCGCGACAGGCTGTGCAGGGGATGACTTTCAGCCAGGGGCGGCGGTCGGTAAAAATTAAGGATATTGAGCTGTACGGGCAGGGAAGCCAGCTGGTCGTCAACCTGTTTCTGGAGGGTAGCTACGAGGGCAACATCTACCTCACGGGGCGGCCGGAGTTCAATCCCCTGACCAATACCGTTGACCTCAAAGATCTGGAGTTTACGCTCGACACCCGCAGCTTCCTCGCCAAATCGGCCGGCTGGCTGCTGCAAAGTACGCTCAAAACCAAGATACAGGAGAGTGTCGACTTTATGCTGCAATACAACATCGAGGATTTGCGCAAGCAGGTGCAGGCTTCGCTCAACAACTATAAGGTCAGCGAAGGTATTACCATCAACGGGCAGCTGCACGACCTGAGCTTGTACAACGCTTACCTCACGACTACCGGCATACGGGTACATGTGGCCATCAGCGGCGATGTGAAAGCACGCGTTGAAGGGTTACAATTTTAATATTTTGTCCGGGGGCTGCGCCCGCCAAGGGCGCAGCCCCCGGACAGTTAAGCCAGCGTTTCTATGTGGATTAAAATTATACTGATCCTGACGGGCACCGTCTTCTTCATTTCGGGCTGCAACAGCCTGGTCTCCCAGTTTTTTGGTACCCACAAATTGCGAACCTTCACGGCCGAAGAAGTGCTGCGGCAAGGGGTCGGCGATGCGGATTATATTGAGATCACGGATGCCTGGTTGACCGGCGACTACATGGTCGTACCCCCGCGCAACAAGGCCGACAGGGCGGTTCTCATCTACCCGGTGGTATCAGCCTCCCAACTGGCTGCTATTGACAGCGGAAAGGTAGTAGAGCCGCTGGCCATTGCCTGGACGCGCAATTTTGATATCAGTTGCGATACGGATCAGCGCTGCATCACGCGGCAGCAGCTCCGGCTGGAAGGCGTGGTGAGAGATATGAATAAGTCCAAAAACAAGGCGCATCTGCTGCCTGCCGAGCACTATCGACTGCCTGCGCTGCCACTCTACCTGGAGTCGGGCCGTGCACCCATTGCCTGGTACTGGAACCTGCTCATGATGGTAGGCGGACTGGCGGTGGCTTACTTCTATGGTATGCGCCGGCTGAACGCCTAGCATTTTTCCTGACCGCGCTTGTGCGCGTATTATTGAGCATTGCATGATGACTACCACCACTTTTGTTGCGCATTGTGAATGCGCTGTGGCGAATTGTGCAGGGCAGATTTTCATGCGCCGACGAAGGTGATGACAGAGTACCTTCGTGCGCTGGCGGGTGCGCTCTTGCCAGTTATACAGCAAGCCTGAGCTTTCTTACTTTACGGTGCTTGCAGGCGTATTACTGCAGCACCACCCTCGGCACGATGCGCTGGAGCACATCCCCTTCGTGTATGCCCGGCAGCTGCTGGTAGTGGCGGCTCAGCGCTACCTGTTCCATGACCACGGGCACAGACGCTACGGAGGGCGTAATGTCCTCCAGGGCCACGGGCGAAGCAGTCAGGGGCTGTTGCCGACTGAGGTTGCTGCCTCCCCACACGACCACGCCCAGCAGTGCTACAGCCGCTGCGGTGCGCAAAATGAAAGCCAGGCGTTTGGGCGGCTGCGCCTGCTGGTCCAGTCGGCCGGCTACCCGCTCCCAAACGCGTTCGGAAGGCATCTCTCTGCCTGCTTCGGCAGACTGCCGAAACAGTTCACTTACGGTTTTTCTGTTGTCCATGGCGGTCTTATGTTATGGTTCTTCAACAATGGCTATACCTTCATAGCCTGCCCTGATCAGCAACTCCCGAAGGCGTTTTTTGGCCAGGATGAGTTGTGACTTGGATGTATTGATGCTGATGCCGAGCAGCTCGGCGATTTCCCTGTGTTTGTACCCTTCGATGACGTAGAGGTTGAATACCGTCCGATAGCCCTGCGGAAGCTGGTCGAGCAGTTGCAGTATCTCGGCTTCTGCCAGCCATTCGACAGCCGTATACTCATCGGCCAGATCCACCTGTGCGTCGAGTTCCGCAGCATGGCGAAGCGCATGCTGCTTGCGCAAAAACATAAGCGACTCGTTGACCGCGATGCGGCGCAGCCAGCCTTCCAGGCTGCCCTGCGCCTTGTAGCGGTCTATGTGGGTGAAAATTTTATAAAAAACCTCCGCCAGCACATCTTCTGCATCCTCATAACTGCTTACATAGCGGCGAACGACGGCAAAAAGCAGCGGCGCAAAGCGCTCATAGAGCGCGCGCTGCGCCCTCCTGTCCTGCCGGACACAACCCGCTATGATAGCCGCTTCTTGCATATAGTTGTCGTTACTCTACAGGATGCGAATCTACAGCTTTTTGGTGCTTGTGGGGGCAAAAATTCCCTGCTGCGGTAAGCTTTGGCGAGCTCTGTAACAAAAAAATGGCCGCTACAGCAACTATTTTGGCGCCAAAAGTAAAACACCATTGTATTTTTGCAGCCGCAAAAGTTGTGTATGTATGCATTACTGAACAACTTACGCCCCGTGCATCAATACCGTTGAAAAAAACATGGACAACAACAACTATCCGTATACGCTGAGTGGCGGCATTGACCCGCTCAGTCTGGTCGACAAGTACGACTGTCCGCTGTATGTCTACGACAGTGCCATCATGGAGCGTCAGTACCAGCGCATGCTGGCTGCCTTCAATGTGAGCCGGCTGAAAATCAACTACGCCTGCAAAGCGCTGGGCAATGTCAATGTGCTCAAACTGTTCAGGCAGTGGGGAGCGGGGCTAGATGCTGTCTCCTACCAGGAAGTACGGCTCGGGCTGCTGGCGGGTTTTGCCCCACAGGACATCATCTACACGCCCAACTGTGTCAGCATCGAAGAATTCGAGCAGGTCAACGCGCTGGGTATCCGCCTCAACATCGACAGCATTTCCATCCTGGAGCAGTTTGGCCACCACTTCCCCGATGTACCCGTGTGCATACGCATCAATCCGCACATAATGGCCGGCGGCAATGCCAAAATATCGGTTGGCCATATCGACTCCAAATTTGGCATCTCCATCCACCAGTTGCCCCATGTGGTCAAGGTCGTTGAGGCGCTCGGCCTACGGATCGAAGGCGTACACATGCACACCGGCTCGGACATACTCGATGCCGAGGTATTCCTGCAGGCGGCGGAGATCCTGCTGCGGGCTGCCAGGTTGTTTCCCGAGCTCGACTATGTCGACTTTGGCAGTGGCTTTAAGGTGCCCTACCGCCCCGGTGATGTTGCTACCGACATAGAAGAACTGGGGCGGCGCATCAGCGAGCGCTTCAATGAATTTTGCCGTGAGTACGGCAAGGAGCTCTGCCTGATGTTTGAGCCCGGCAAATTTCTGGTTAGTGAGGCCGGTAGCTTTTTGGTGAAAGTCAATGTAGTAAAGACTACCCCTTCGACAGTCTTTGTAGGCGTTGACTCGGGGCTCAACCACTTCATCCGGCCCATGTTTTACAATGCCTACCACCACATGCTCAACCTGAGCAATCCTGAAGGTAAACCCCGGATCTATACGGTGGTAGGCTACATTTGTGAGAATGATACGTTTGGCGTCAACCGGCAGCTGCCGGAAGTACGGGAAGGCGATATTCTCTGCTTTCAGAATGCCGGCGCCTACTGCTACGCCATGTCTTCCAACTACAATGCACGTTACCGGCCAGCCGAAGTGTTGATTTATCAGGGACGTGACTGCCTCATCCGCCGACGTGAGACTTTTGAGGACCTTACCAAGACGCTGGAGCTGGTGGATTTGTAGTGATACTGCCGCTGACATAACCTGCTCAAAACAAAGAGGATTCTCAGCCGGCAATCGGGGGGGCCATGAGATCGCTGATTCGACTTGCGTAAGCGCAACACGGTAGTAATCGGCAATACCATTCATTGAAGTATTCCTGTTGACTACGCGTGTCTGCAGGGCTGGTCTGCGGAATGCTTGCCATAAAAAATGAACCCTGCACCCTGTTGATCATTTTTTCAAAATTTAATTTTAAGTAGATCTGCGTGATGCTTGCAATAAAAAATGAATCCTGCACCCTATGGGTCATTTTTTCAAAATTTAATTCCAAGTAGATCTACAGGATACTCGCAGTAATAAATAAACCCCGCACCCTGTGGATCATTTCTTCAAAACTTAATTTCAAGTACAACATTGCTAGAAAATATTAAATGAGTAAAATGATAATTCAAAAAAGTAATAGTTCTTTGCTCTGAATAAAAAAGCCGGAAAAAAACAGCTCAGTTATGCTGCTTTTTCCGGCCAGAAAACACTACAATTTAGCAAATACAACTTACAATGAGTGTAGCATCAATCTATTGATTTGCAAGTGTTCATGCGAAATTTCTTTCATCAGTTCCGGCGCCTCTCCATCTCCAGAATCTGCAATCTCGTTTTGGCATAATTTTCCTGTACGTTGCGAATGATTTCCCGCCGATAGGCCTGATCGTTGAAAAGTTTGTACAAGCCGGCATGCTGATTGATATCATAGCCTCTCGCGCGATAAGTATCCTGCAGAAGCATGATAGCTTCTTCCACTTGTGCCACATCGATACCTGCCGGCATACTGCCGTCGATATACGCGCTGTGAGACAGCGGCTGCGGTTCGGCGGCAGGAGGCGCCATGGGCTTACCTGACTCCAGCGCTGCCAGCCGCTGGTTGAGGGAAGAAAAATCATTTCTCAAAGCGGCCACCTCTTGGTTCAATTTTTCTATTTCGCTCTGCTGCTTTTCTACCAGACTTGCTATTTCATTGTTATTTAAGCCGATCGCCATATTGACATAGGCCAATCGACTGGCAGCAGGTGCTGCAGACCAAGCCACCCCTACTATCTGGCGGTACTCGCCGGGCGTGATCTGTTGTGGTGATACTGCTCTGCCGACACCATCGTTGTATCCGGAAGGCAGGATATAATCACCAATATTCACCTGACCGCGCACTTTTACAGGAATCTGCCCCATAAAGGCTACTTTTTCAAAGCGGGCACTTTCACCTTCTGCGGGCATATTACCCAATACGGCCGGGTTGGTAGATATGACCAGTAACTGGCTTGCGCCGTCCTCAGTGCGCTTGCTGATCAGACCACCTTTTACGCCAACGATATCACCGGGCGTCATTGTTTCAGCAGGCATGCGGCGCTC
>JAUMBM010000360.1:0-3656 GCA_032115735.1 Saprospiraceae bacterium | reverse complement strand
GCACCTGCACAGCCAGCCTATCAGGCACCAGCTCCGCAGCCGGCCACGGCCGAGCGGGTAGCCACCGCCAGTAATACAGGGGGCGCCATCGATGGTAATGTGGAGATCATAGAGATGGATCGCATGCGTCGCCTCATCGCCGACCACATGGTCATGTCTAAGCAGACAGCGCCGCACGTCACTTCTTACGTAGAAGCAGACGTCACACCCATTGTCGAGTGGCGCAATCGCGTAAAAGGTGAGTTCGAGAAGAAATTCAACGAGAAAATCACCTTCACGCCTATTTTCATCGAAGCCATCGCAAAAGCGATCATAGATTTTCCGCTCATCAACGTGAGCGTTGACGGCAACCGCATCATCCGCAAACTGGATATCAACATAGGCATGGCAACGGCTCTGCCCTCAGGCAATCTCATTGTGCCGGTCATCAAAAATGCAGATCGTCTCAACCTGCTGGGATTGACGAAATCTGTTAATGAACTGGCCAATCGGGCACGCAAAAATCAACTCAAACCGGACGAAATTCAGGGAGGTACTTTCACGCTGACCAATGTCGGTACGTTCGGCAACGTCATGGGTACGCCTATCATCAACCAGCCGCAGGTAGCGATCATGGCTGCCGGGGCTATCCGCAAGAAGCCGGCTGTTGTAGAGACCCCCTATGGTGATCTCATTGCTGTTCGCCACATGATGTTCCTGTCGCTGTCGTATGACCACCGCGTCGTCGATGGCTCTCTGGGAGGCTCATTCCTCCGCCGTGTGGCAGACTACCTGGAGTCTTTCGACTCCAACCGGGCTGTCTAACAGCGCTGTGCCGCTGTAGCCTCCAAAGCTGGCTCGCCCCGGGTGGTGTGAGTCAGCTTTTTTTTATCCAAAACGGCTAAGAATCACAATGCCTATGATGACCAACAGCATGCCCAGGTAGTGAAAAACCGACATGACTTCCCCATCCCATACACCCCACATCACAGCTACTATAGGGATAAAATACGTTATTGAGCTCGCAAAAAGCGCAGAAGTGACGGACAACATCCTGTTGAAAACCGTTTGTGCAAGCGCCGTACCCAAGAGTCCCAAAGCTATCAGTGACAGCAGTGATTGCCTTCCCTGAGCCGTCGTCAGCGCGTCAGCAGGCCAGTCCGTAGTCAGGAAATACCCCAATCCCAGCAACCCACATATAGACAAAGTTATGGTAGTCAGATGTATAGGATGTACATCCCGGAGATAATGCTTGACAACATTGACATTGGCGCCATAGCCCATGGTCGCAATCACGATCAGAAAGGCATAATTATTGACTGCAAATTTTCCTTCCGCGTTAATCATGATAAGGGTAGCCGAGCCCAAAAATCCAATGAGCAGGCCCAAAATTTTCATCCAGCTCGAAGGCTGGCCGAAAAACACCAGCCCTATCACAAAGGTCATGGCAGGCGTGAGCGCGTTGAGCACCCCGGCCATAGAGCTGTTGATGTACATTTGTGCGTTGGCAAATAGAAAGGAGGGAACGAAAACGCCCAGCATGGCTGATGCAAAGAGATACTTGAGGCGGTCGCGCGGCACCAGAAAAGCATGGCGTATGCCCCAATAAAGAAGGGGAATCATGGCTGCTGTCATCCGAAGGGAAGCAACCTGTGACGGCCCGAAGGTTTCCAGCCCGCGCTTCACCAGGATGAAGGTGCTTCCCCACACCAGCATCAAAAAAATGAGCGAAGCCCAGATCATCCATCCCCCCCGCTTTTCATCCTGCATATCTGTCTGCATAATTTTTTCAGCTAGGCTGCAAAAGTAGGCATTTTCCCCCTTACATAGCCTGTGGATTATCTGCCCGCTATCGCTGCCCAAAACCTGATACAGTTATTTATAAAAAACTTATCTTTAGGCCTCATCATCCGGTATTTTGCCGTCAGGCGGCAAAATACCGGATGCGATCAGCTTGCTTTGTTTTTCAACCGCAAAGCTTGCGGTTGAAAAACAAAGGCTGCAACTCCATCAAAACAACTGTTTATGGCTTATCAGTGCGATTCTTGGGCAACAATACGGCGCATCGGTGCTGCCATGGTATTTACGGCTGCCGTATTTCTCTACAGCTGCCGGACCGACACTCCCCCCGAAAAAGAAGGGCCTATGCGATTTGAAGATTATCCCGTCTACCAAGGCAGCGGACTGGGGCTAACGTACACGCCCGCTGCTTCTTCTTTCATGCTTTGGTCACCGGTTGCAGATTCCGCAAGGGTTCTTCTGTACGAAAAAGGAGAAGGAGGGGATCCCCTGCGGACACTCACTATGACCCGGGGGGAAGCAGGCGTTTGGGCTACCACCGTCGGTGAAGATATCAAGGATTTGTATTATGCCTTCCAGACCTACATCGATGGCCGCTGGATGATGCCGGTACCCGATCCCTATGCCAAGGCAACCGGCGTCAATGGCAAGCGGGCACAGGTTGTTGATATGAGTACAACCAATCCGCCCGGCTGGGAGAACGACCGCAGGCCGCCACTTTCCGATCCCAATGCCATCGTCATCTACGAATTGCACATTCGGGACATGAGCATTCACAGCAGTTCGGGTATCAGCAACAAAGGCAAGTACCTCGGTCTGGCCGAAGCCGGCACCCGCAACCCACAGGGACTGGCCACCGGCCTTGACCACCTCAAAGAGCTGGGCGTGACGCATGTACACTTGCTGCCTGTATTCGATTTCATGTCAATCGATGAAAGCCGGCTCAACCAGCCACAATTCAACTGGGGCTATGACCCCCAAAACTACAATGTACCGGAAGGCAGCTACAGCACGGATCCTTATGACGGCGCCACGCGCATACGCGAGTTTAAGCAACTCGTAAAAACCTTGCACGACAACGGTATTCGCGTTGTCATGGACGTAGTCTACAATCACACAGGCGCCACTGAGGAGTCCCTATTCAACCAGCTGGTGCCGGGCTACTACTATCGGCAAAATGCCGAAGGGGGGTGGTCAAATGCCTCCGCCTGTGGTAATGAAACGGCCTCTGAGCGCCCGATGATGCGCAAATTTATGCTGGAATCTATGCGCTACTGGGTGGAAGAGTACCATATCGATGGGTTTCGGGTTGATTTAATGGGTATTCACGATATTGAGACTATGAATCTCATCAGCAAAGAGCTGCACCGCATAGAGCCCAGTATCGTTATCTATGGAGAAGGCTGGACTGCCGGCAGCAGCCCGCTGCCCGACAGCCTTCGGGCGCTCAAGGCCAACACCTATCGACTCGACCGCATCGCTGCTTTCAGCGACAATATCCGCGATGCCATCAAAGGGCATGTATTTACACATGACGATACGGGTTTTGCCAGCGGCAAGCCGGGCATGAAGGAGACCCTCAAATTTGGTGTGGTGGCTTCGGTCATGCATCCACAGGTTCACTACGATTCTGTTGCCTGGCTCGACCCTGCCCGCGCCTGGGCAGCACAGCCTTCCCAGACCGTCACCTATGTTTCCTGTCACGACAACCACACTCTTTGGGACCGCCTCCTCAATTCAAGGGCTGATGCCAGCGAAGCAGAGCGCATCCGGATGCACAAATTGGCGGGTGCTATCGTGCTCACCAGTCAGGGAATCAGCTTTTTACATGCCGGGGTTGACATGCTGCGCAGCAAGCAGGGAGTTGAAAATTCATT
>JAUMBM010000359.1:0-4809 GCA_032115735.1 Saprospiraceae bacterium | reverse complement strand
TAGTTATTATGACACTTAGTAAACTTCCGTTTTTGTTGTTGGCGCTCATAGGGAGCTCATGGCTCTCAGCGGGCTCGCCGGGCAGATCGGGGGAAACGCCCGTATCTACCGTTATAGAGGTCTTGTCAACGCATTTCTGGCAGCAGGCTGACGGTTTTTACTGGCAGTTGGAGGCAGATGGTACGGCTTATGTATGGTCTTATGAGCAGCAGTACTTTCGGCATGGGCAATGGTCGGTCGAATCAGGGCTGCTAGGTCCTGAGTTATTGCTTACCTTCGAAGCATCCCAACAGCGCTTTATGGTGGCGATTGGAGACACACAGCATATCCGGTTGGTAAATGATCATACCTTCATAGAGCTGTCTACGGTTGCAAGTCAGTCGGTGGCATCTGGTTTATCAGGGGAGTGGCAATCTTCACAGTATGGGGAAACCAATTATATAAGTTTTATGCGCAACGGGTATTTTAGGCTCAGAAGGCAGACTGCCCAAGGCGTGGAGCGCATTGAAGGTCACTGGAGGGAAGGTCGGGATGGTCAGACAGTATTTTTGTACTTACCCAAAGAAGGCGGTGCTGCAGCCATGTATGTCAAATATCTTGAACTTGATGAACTGGTACTGTCGATGATGGCGGATAAGATGCTGCTTACAGGTAGTGTGGATTATTACTTTAATAAGCTGTAGTGGCTGTCGCTGCATATGTATCGCGACATTGCAGGCTGGATTCGTTATTACTTCAATAGCTGTAGGGGTTTTCCCCGGTCTTTCCTGGGGGCATTGCACAGCGCCTGAAGTTTCCTTTGCAGCATTACAGTTGGTGCAAAGCTATCGAGGTCGTATATTTACCCAAACTGAAATATGCGACCGCTATGAAAATCCGAATTTTTCTTTTGCTGAGCCTGGCATTTTGCGCCTTCCGGCTGTTGGCTCAAAAGCAGCCTATCACGTATTTTCTGCCGCCGATTAATTATGACGCGGCCATTCCCACACCAGAAAATTATTTTGGCTGGCAGATAGGCGAGTGGCATCTGTCGCACGACCAGCAGC
Source organism: Saprospiraceae bacterium (assembly GCA_032115735.1). Lineage (GTDB taxonomy): Bacteria > Bacteroidota > Bacteroidia > Chitinophagales > Saprospiraceae > JAUMBM01. The sequence continues at coordinate 3,763 of JAUMBM010000359.1, read as the reverse complement.
TGGCCTATCTGCGTACGCTGGACGCACTGTCCCCTCGTATCAGTATTCGCGAGTACGGGCGCACGCATGAGCAGAGGCCGTTGGTATACCTGGTGGTGACGTCGCCTGACAACCACAGCCGTCTGGAGGAACTCCGCAGCCTACATCTGCAGTATAGTAATCCGGAAGCAGACAGGCAGCCCGATATCAGTCAGGTTCCTTTAGTAATCAATCAAGGATTTACTATCCACGGAAATGAACCGAGTGGTGCAAATGCGGCAGTGCTGCTGGCCTACTATCTGGCGGCGGGTAAAAGTGAGGAAATCGATCGTTTGCTGCAGCAAACAATTATTCTGCTTGATCCCTGCCTCAATCCTGATGGGATGCAGCGCTTTTCCACATGGGCCAATATGCATAAAAATGCAAACCTGACTTCTAATCCTGCAGACAGGGAGTATCGGGAAGTATGGCCCGGGGGGCGTACAAATCATTATTGGTTTGATCTCAACAGAGACTGGCTACCCGTTCAGCATCCTGAAAGTCAGGGGCGCATTCGGATGTTTCATGAATGGCGACCCAACGTTCTGACGGACCACCACGAGATGGGCTCTAATTCCACCTTTTTCTTTATGCCGGGTGAACCCAGCCGGGTGAACCCACTCACACCGGTGATCAATCAGCAATTGACCGAGCGTATTGGCCGCTATCATGCGGCAGCACTCGATAAGATTGGTTCACTTTACTACACTAAGGAAGGCTTTGATGATTTTTATGTGGGTAAAGGCAGCACTTATCCCGATCTACAGGGCTGTGTTGGTATTCTGTTCGAACAGGCCAGCTCCCGCGGGCACTTGCAGGATACCGAAAACGGGCCGCTGAGTTTTGCGTTTACCATTCGCAATCAGCTCACTACGGCTTTGAGTACACAGCGGGCTGCTGTCGGGCTCCGGGAGGATTTGCTGCGCTATCAGCGCAGCTATTTTCGGGACCAGCGCGAAGCTGGCCGAAAAGATACCAACATGGGGTACGTTCTGTCCGATGACGGAGATCCTGCGCGACTGTCGCAGTTTGCAGACATGTTGAGTCAGCATCAGATAGCTGTAAACCAGATTAGCGGCACTTTCAGCAAAAATGGCCACAGTTATGAAGCGGGTCATGCATTGTTTGTCAAACTCGATCAGCCTCAGCACGCACTTGTGCGGGCAATTTTTGAATCTACGACCACTTTTACAGACAGCCTCTTCTACGATATTTCTACATGGACGATGCCGCTGGCATTTAACCTGCCATATACATTGGTGGTAAAAGGGGAGCGTCTGACGGTTGGTCCTGATTGGGAAAAACCAGCTCCTGCGGCTGCTCCTGCGGCCAGTGGGTACGCTTACCTGTTGCCATGGGAGCATTATTACGCTCCAAAGGCAGCCTACATGCTCATGCAGGCGGGGATGAGACTCAAATCAGCGCAGGCAGCCTTCATGGCTGAAGGGCGTGCTTATGCACCAGGGACGGTGCTGATACCCGTGGGGCAGCAGGGAGATTTTTCGGCTGAACAGATTCATCGTCTTGTTAGAAATGTGGTAGAACAGACGGGCGCTCCTATCGTGGCCGTTGGTACGGGACTTTCTACGGAGGGCGTTGACTTAGGGAGCGGTAGTTTTGAGACGTTGCGGCTGCCTAAGGTGGGACTCGTTGTTGGTGATGGTGTATCCAGCTATGACGCTGGTGAGGCATGGCATCTGCTCGATCAGTTTTATGGAATTCCTGTGACGAAAATAGAGGGCGATGAGTTGGCACGGACAAACCTGCAGGCTTTCAATGCCATCATTATGGTCGACGGAAGCTATGGGAGTGTCGGTACAACCGGCGCATCGGCACTCAAAAGCTGGGTTCAGCAAGGGAATGTGCTTGTTGTGCAACAACGGGCAGCCAAGTGGTGTGCTGACAATGGGCTGGCTAGTCTGACGGTGCGTGCAAACCCATCAGACTATCCCGCCAATACTAGGATTCCCTACGGCAACATGTCTGAAGAGGCAGGGAGCAAAGGAATATCGGGGGCAATTTTTGGTGCAGAGGCAGATCTGAGCCATCCGCTTTTGTTTGGCTATCGCCGGACTCAGTTGCCTGTTTTCAGACGAGGCACTCTGTTTTTTGAGCCTGCCAAGAATGTATATGCTACGCCCTTGTTGTATCCCGAAAATCCTCTGTTGAGCGGCTATGCACATGCCAATGCACTCAAAACCATCAGCAAATCAGCAGCAGCCATAGTATGTGGTTTGCGTGCAGGTCGCGTCATCTGTCTGGCTGACAATCCCAGCTTCCGTTCTTACTGGAAGGGCGGTAATAAGCTGCTGATGAACGCATTGTTCCTTGGGCATACCATCAGCAGCAGCGCTGTTGAAAGTGTTAGTAACTAATCAAGCATACGCCAGTGAATGCCGATGCGGAGAGCAGCATCGGGGAAAGGATAGAAAGCGGTTAACTGCAGCCATTCGCCCGGGCGAATGGCTGCAGTTGCATTTTCCCACTTAACAAAGGCACGGAAAGAAGTGACTTTCATGGAAAAGAAAAGGTCAGCATTGGGAAAAAACCCGACCTCCTGCCTGTCCTGCCGATTAAATTGTCCGGTCAGGGGGTTGTAGTAATCTGCAAAATAACTGGTCGTGTAGCGAACATCAACGCCTGCCTGAATTTCGAGATTTTTAAACAGGCGACTATCGAAAAAGAGACTGTGTTTGCCAAAGATAGCCGGTAGCCGCAGTACTTCGGAGGAGCTGTTTTGCCATGCCAGTGTGTTGCTCAAAATGAAAGGACCCAACGAGAAATCTTTTCGCAGGCTTAGTTGAAGAATGCTCAGCGCAGCTGAAAATTGCCGGGGCAAACCTGTTGTATCAAAATAAATATAGTTGTTGATCAGATGGTAATGCCCGCCAATCTCCAGCTTCGAGGCAGGTAAGCTGTAAATAGCACCCAGATTGGTTTCGAGGGTGCGCGAAAAGTCGTTGTTTTGCCAGACGGCAACCTGCGTTATCCAGTGCTGCTGTTGCAGGAGTGTAGGCAGGTATAGCTGGTTGTTGAGCCTGAATCGCCAGTTGCCTGCCTTTTTGAGATCCAGAAAAAGTTCACCAGTGACGCGATAGTCGCCTGCCTGATCCCATAGGTCCAGCTGTCCGGCTGCGGTAAGCCGTAGCCGGTTGCCAAGGGAAAGCTGCATTTTACCTGTTACCAGCAGGTTGTTGATGAGACTGTCAATGGGTTCCTGCCGAAGGTCGTTGTACTTATGGGTAAGGCCAAGCCGCAGGAAATCGGGGGACACCTGCGCTTCTTTAGCAGGTTTGTTGTTAGCAGGTTTATAGGTGATGAGTTGAAAGCTGTTTTCAATAAGTCGATGCTCAATCCAATAGCGGGCTCCTCTGTCATCAGGCAGCAGGGCGGGGTACCAGTATTGATAGAAAAACGAATCAACGGTGGCAAAAGCATCCCTGAATTTATAGGTGGCGTTGTTGTAAACAAACTGGTGCATCAGGCTGAGTCCTCTGCGTACACTACCCGTCGAGTCACTGCCCCCGCCTACACGATAGTATTGTGTATACATAAGCTCGCGCTGCGCATACCGTGTGCGCGCATCGGCCAAAAAAACAGTAGCGGAAGAGGGAGTAGCAAATTCAGTAGCATTGGCTGGTGGGATCCGAATGCCTCCATTGTCCTTGTGTTCGGTGGTATTGGCTGCAAAACTCAAAAAAGAATCGTAGCGACCATTTTTGCTTATTCGGCGTAGGCCGGTAGC
>JAUMBM010000358.1:0-3344 GCA_032115735.1 Saprospiraceae bacterium | reverse complement strand
CCGATCTAAGATGAGTACGAACAGGTTCTGCACTCCTATCAAGGTATGGGCCTCAATGTCGTGGGCGTGGATGCCAGCCGGCGATTCTATGACGCGCTGGCGGGCATCAGTGATCCTGAAGGCAAAAGAAAAACCATTGGCCGCCTGTTTATTGAGGTGTTTGAGGAAGAAGCAGCCAAACACAAGGATGTGCAGTGGCTTGGGCAGGGGACCATTTATCCCGATGTCATCGAATCTGTTTCTGTTCATGGCCCCTCTGTGACCATCAAGTCACACCACAACGTGGGCGGGCTGCCTGAGAAATTGAGGCTGAAGATTGTTGAGCCCTTGCGCAGTCTGTTTAAAGATGAGGTACGATTGGTAGGTGCTGAGCTGGGCATACCTCCTTTCATTCTCAACCGCCACCCTTTTCCGGGTCCGGGGCTGGGCATTCGCATCATTGGAGACATCACACCGGAGAAGGTGGCCATTCTGCAGGAAGCCGATGCCATTTTCATCAATGGCCTCAAGGAGTATGAGCTGTACAACGCCGTATGGCAGGCTGCTGCCATCCTGCTGCCTATTCAGTCAGTTGGTGTCATGGGAGATGAGCGAACTTATGAGCAGACAGTGGTACTCAGGGCAGTCAATTCAACTGATGGCATGACTGCCGAGTGGAGCCGGCTGCCCTACGATTTTTTGGCCGACATGTCCAGCCAAATCATCAATCATGTTAAAGGAATCAATCGTGTCGTCTATGATATCAGCACAAAACCGCCAGCCACTATTGAATGGGAGTAAGATACTCCTGCTGTTTTGCGGGCTAAGCCTGCTGCTTCCTTCCTGTGAGCTGCTAAAACCTGTTTCGGATGTTACTCCCTCCGAAAAGGAAGAGGACAAGCAGCAGGCAGCAGTCATTCAGGGCAGCCGTGTCTATAATCCGCAAACCGATGCCTGGGAGACGGTACAGCCGCAGGCCATCCTTTCTGTGGATACCGTCGTATGGCGGGAGACTGCAGAAAATATCTACCCGCCCATCTTGTCCAAGCCCGACGCTTTTCCCATACAGCAGTTGCCGGCTGCCGGTAAGCCTGCTGAGAGTAGTGAGCCTGTCCGGGTAGATCCCAACGGTTCTGTATTTTACGATACTTACAAGATATCCCTGCTGCTTCCGCTGTTTGCAGACCAGCCTGTTCAAAACAACACCATTGACCCAAATGCACTCTGGGGTCTCCATTTTTTATCGGGATTCCGGATGGCGCTTGACGAACTGAGTACACAAGGCCACAAGCTGCAGGTCAGCGTACTGGACACCAGGGCGAATGAGCTGACAACCGCCGAGCTGCTGCGCAACAACGCTGATCTCAAGGCTGCCCATCTCATCATCGGTCCCTACAAACGCGAAAATGTTGCTCAAGTGGCGCAGCATGTAAGAAATACCCAACAGGTACTCGTATCTCCCTTCAGTGCCGCCGTTAATATTTCTTCCGCCAATCCCAACTACATACAAGTCAACCCTACACTTGAAACTCACTGCCGGTCGATCATGGAGTATATCTATGGCAAGTTCGATCGGGATGCCATACTGCTGGTAGCCCGCAACGATACGGCAGAAATCAGTAGGTTGCAATTTTTCAATGACGAATACCGGCGGCTCAATGGTGGCAAGGATACGCTGCCGCTGCAACAGCTCGTCGTACAAAACTACAACTCCCCGACATTCACACAAGACCCTGACATTATTCGCTACCTTGACGGCAACGAAAGCAGCGATACGACCGTCATCATCATCCCTAGTTGGTCTGATGAAAAATACATCAATGCTTTGCTTGAAAAAATATATAACAGCCTCGACGATTACCAGGAGGTCATTGTTTTTGGCATGCCACAATGGATGAATTTTGAGCAAATAGACCTTGAATTATACCACGAACTTAACCTGCATCTGACCAGCAGTACCTTTCTTGATCCTATGCGCACCGACCTGCTCGACTTCAGAATGAAGTTTTTTGAGCGATTTGGCGATATCCCCCGGGAGGAGGCCTATAATGGTTACAGCATAGCGCTGTATTTCTGCCATCAGCTGAGACAGCACGGTACCCGTTTCCAGTACGTCATGGAAAAAGAACCTGAGGATGTACTACATACCCGCTTTGCCTTCCGAAAAGTAGTCAGGATAAACCCCAATGATCGTGAGCTACCGGTTATTGATCGCTGGGAAAACAAGTTTGTCAATATTCTGCGCTATCAAGATTACCAGTTTATACCCGCCAACCGATGACGGCAGCGTCAGCAGCGTACTGACTTTACCGCTCTAATAAGGCGATTTCAGCATTTTCTCACCGGTTCTAAGATTGATTCTATGGCAGATATGCCGGTTAATCCGACGAGACTTGCCAAATTTCAGCGCGTAGCGCAGCATCGACAGCAAGGGCTAACAGTTGTGCTGGAGAATGTCGTAGATCAGCACAACATTGGTGCCGTACTTCGGTCCTGCGATTCCGTTGGTATTCAGGAAGTTTTCATCCTGTATTCCGAGCCGGATTTAAAACAGAAAAACATTGAGCTTGGTCGAAAAACAGCCAGAGGTGTTCAAAAATGGATGGATATTCATTTTTATACGGATACAGCAGCCTGCTTCCAGCATTTGCGGGAATCTTACGACCAGATTTATGCAACCCGACTGGGCCCCGAGTCCCAAACATTATACGAACTGAATCTCAGCCAGTCCGTTGCTCTTCTTTTTGGCAACGAATTAAGCGGCCTCAGTGAGGAGAGTTTAGCGCATGCAGATGCCAATTTCATCATTCCTCAGGTTGGAATGTCAGAAAGTCTGAACATTTCTGTCGCCTGTGCTGTAAGTGTATATGAGGCCTATCGGCAGCGCAGTCTGCTGGGTTGGTACGGGTCCGACAATCCACTGCCAATAAGCCATCGGGACGCTTTGTATCAAAGTTTTCTGGAAAGAAACGAAGCCAGTGCTAAACGGCGAAAAATTCAGCGCGGAATCAATCCCGACAGCCTCATCAATGGCTGACAGTGCTACGCGGATCGACCTGACAATACCGGACATCATCCAAAAATAAATTGTTAACAGCCCCGACCAATAGTTTTTACACCAACAGAAATTAGTACACACAAATCCGTTCGTTATGATGTCACTGCGATGTATTCTACTCCTGCTAGCCGTGTTTGCAGCCGGACACAGCCCGCTGGCTGCGCAACTCCTCACCGCCAATCCCGTTTTCCCTACTGCCGGTGGTCCTGTCACCATCACTTTTGATGCAAGCCAGGGCAATGGCGGGCTTGCCAACTGTAATTGTGCCGTTTATGTACACACGGGCGTTATCACCTCAGCCAGTACC
>JAUMBM010000357.1:0-9037 GCA_032115735.1 Saprospiraceae bacterium | reverse complement strand
AAAAAACCGTAAAAAAACAGCTCATTTTTCCTGCCGGCAGAAAATCCCGAACACGCTCTTAGTGTTCTGTTTTGTACCTTCGCAGTAAAAAGAACCAATGAGTATTAGCCCGATTGCCTTTCGGGAAGCCATTCTGGAAGGCATTCCCCACGACCTTCCACCACATCCGGGCGTAGATCCTGCGGTTGCCCACGCACCGCGGCGCCTGATTGAGGGCGTGCTGAGTGACGCTGACAAGACGCTGGCGCTGCGCAATGCCCTCAGGTATTTTCACCCCCGCCACCACGCGCAGCTGGCGCCGGAGTTTGCAGCGGAGCTGAAACAATATGGCCGCATATATATGCACCGCTTGCGGCCCTTGTATCCTATGCATGCGCGACCGATAGATGACTATCCTCATCGCTCCCGGCAGGCGGCCGCCATTATGCTGATGATACAGAATAACCTGGATCCCAAGGTAGCCAAGTACCCGCACGAACTGATCACTTACGGGGGCAACGGAGCTGTGTTTCAGAATTGGGCACAGTACCTGCTAACTATGCAGTATCTGGCACAGATGACAGATGAGCAAACGCTGGTGATGTACAGCGGGCATCCTATGGGCCTGTTTCCGAGTCATACCGATGCGCCCCGCGTGGTAGTGACCAATGGCATGATGATTCCCAACCACAGCAGGAAGGAAGACTGGAACCGATACAATGCGCTGGGAGTAACCAGCTACGGGCAAATGACGGCGGGTTCGTTTATGTATATTGGTCCTCAGGGGATTGTGCATGGTACTACCATCACTTTGCTCAATGCGGGTCGCTTGCATGGGCTGGGTACCAATGACCTTCGCGGCAAGCTGTTTGTGACCTCGGGTCTGGGTGGTATGTCGGGTGCGCAGGCGCTGGCGGCGGTTATTACTGGTGCTGTGGGGGTAGTGGGCGAGATAGACCCTGACGCTGTGGCTCAGCGCATCGGGGATGGTTACATTCAGGCAGAGCACGTGTATACGGATCTCGCATTGCTGTTGCCGAGAATAGTGGCCGCCAAGCAAAATGCGGAGGCGGTCTCTTTGGTATACCAGGGGAATATCGTTGACCTTTGGGAGGCTCTGCTGGAGAAGGGTATAGCCGTTGAACTGGGCAGTGACCAGACATCGCTGCACAACATTGACGACCTGGGCTACTGTCCGCAGGGTTACACCTTTGCAGAGGCCAAGGAGCTGCTTATCAGCGATAAGGCCTTTTTTATGGAAGAAGTGCGGGCGACGCTTCGCCGGCATGTAGCAGCCATCAATGCCCTTTCTGCCAAGGGTATGTACTTTTGGGACTACGGTAATGCCTTTCTCAAAGAGGCGGGCATTGCAGGCGCCGATATTTGGGCTGATGCATCAGAGGGTCGCTATCGCTATCCCAGTTATGTAGAAGACATCATGGGCCCCATGTGTTTTGACTTCGGCTTTGGTCCTTTCCGCTGGGTTTGTTGCTCGGGCAGCCAAAAAGACCTCGATCTCACAGACCAGATTGCTGCGCGGGTGCTCCGGGAGATGCTGGAGACCGCCAGCGAGGACATTCAGTCACAGCTTCGTGACAACATCAACTGGATCGTCAATGCAGCGACTGACATACCAGTGGTGGGCTCCAAATCGCGCATTCTTTATGCGGATGCAGAAGGCCGTATGCGCATAGCACAGGCCTTCAATGAAGCCATAGAGGCCGGGCAACTGGAAGGGCCTATTGTATTGGGTCGGGATCACCATGATGTGAGTGGCACGGACTCTCCCTACAGAGAAACGGCTAATATCTATGACGGTTCCCGTTTTACGGCTGATATGGCCGTACACAACGTCATTGGCGACAGTTTTCGGGGAGCTACCTGGGTCAGCCTTCACAATGGCGGTGGTGTAGGATGGGGAGAGGTAATCAACGGAGGTTTTGGTATGGTGCTGGACGGCAGTGCTGCTGCTTCGCGTCGGCTCAGGTCAATGCTGCACTGGGACGTGAACAATGGTATAGCGCGGCGTGCGTGGGCCCGCAACCCCGCAGCGCTGGCAACAGCCCGGCGCGCTATGGAACAGGAGCCGCTGCTGCAAATTACCATTCCCTTTATGGCGGAAGATACCTTGTTGGAAACTGCCTGGGCAGCGGCGACAAGGCAGGAACCATAGTGAAAAGCCGGTGAAGCCTGTACACAGCTACTCGGTCAACCCCCAATGATTACGGGGGGTAAGCGCGTAATTGTTGCAAAGTATGTAGTTTTACAGCTAAGAGTGCATTCGGGATTTTCCCACCGGATCCAAGACGGGTCTTTTGTGCGGGTTTTTAGACAGGCTCCTTCATGGATGTAAAAACCCGCGTACAAAGACCTGATTTGCTACCGGCAGAAAATTCCGGACAAGCCCTAACTTTTAAATTCTAACCAACTAACAGACAAAACCATGAGAGAGGTATATATTGTGTCCGCCGTGCGGACGGCCCTGGGGAGTTTCGGCGGTATGTTTGCCGGCCAGACGGCCATCGAGCTGGGTAGTGCGGCCATCAAAGGCGCTGTTGAGAAGGCAGGTATTTCAGCGGATGCTGTTCAGGAGGTCTTCTTTGGCAACGTATGTTCTGCTAATCTGGGACAGGCACCGGCCCGACAGGCGGCTTTGGGCGCAGGCTTGTCGCTCAATGTGCCCTGTACTACCGTCAACAAAGTATGTGCGTCGGGCATGAAGTCGATCATGTTTGGTGCGCAAAGCATCATGTTGGGGTATAACGATGTAGTTATCGCCGGTGGTATGGAGAGCATGAGCAACATACCCTACTACGTTCCCAATGCGCGCTGGGGGTATAAGTATGGAGACGGCGGGTTGGTCGACGGTCTCGCAAAAGACGGGTTGACAGATGCTTATGATCACAAGGCTATGGGTGTATGTGCAGACGCGACAGCAGTGAAATACGGCATTACGCGTGAGGAGCAGGATGCTTTTGCGATTCGTTCCTACCAGCGTGCGGCTGAGGCAACTGCGCAGGGCTGGTTTGGGCAGGAGATTGTACCCGTGGCAGTGCCACAGCGCAAGGGGAATCCCCTGCTGATCGTCGAAGACGAAGAATACAAGCGTGTCGATTTCACCAAAATACCTTCCCTGCGGCCTGCTTTCACCAAAGAGGGCACGGTCACGGCTGCCAATGCTTCTACCATCAATGACGGAGCGGCAGCCTTGGTGCTGGTGAGCAAGGAAAAAGCTGAGGAGCTTGGGCTCACGCCATTGGCGCGCATTGTGTCTTTTGCCGATGCGGCGCATGAGCCCCAGTGGTTTACAACAGCGCCTGTGCTGGCGGCGCCGATTGCGCTCAAGCGTGCGGGCATGACCATCGGGGATGTTGACTATTTTGAAGTCAATGAAGCTTTTTCGGTGGTGAGTATGGCTTTTGCCAAAGAATTTGGAATTGCAGATGACAAGCTCAACGTTTTTGGCGGTGCGGTTGCCATCGGTCACCCACTGGGTGCATCGGGTGCGCGCATTGTGACGACTCTCAACAACGTGCTTGCACAGAAGTCGGGTGCTGTCGGTATGGCGGCCATCTGCAATGGCGGTGGCGGAGCTTCTGCGATCATTATAGAGAAAGTATAAGCAGTAGCTTTTGGGCGGCTCAGCCGCCCAAAAGTACTGCCGGCAAAGGCGCTTATTGATTTTTTGAAAAAAATCAGTAAGCGCCTTTTTTGTCGCTCTGGCCTGCTGCCCTGCATGCCTAAGTATTTTAAAATTCTGCATGCCCTTGCTGCAACCTTTCGCGGTTCGGCTCGTATAAGCAACCTAAGAACGTTATACGTTTAGTGTTGCTAACCGACCAGAAATACTTGAAACATCATGGCCAGAATTTTAATTGTTGATGATGAGCCGGCGATTCGCCGCATTCTCAGAGATATACTCGAGTTGGAAAAATATCAGGTTGATGATGCCGAAAATGGCCTCGACTGCCTGGCCAAGGTAAAAGCAGGCAAATACGACGTTGTCATTCTGGATATTAAGATGCCACGGCTCGATGGCATGGAGACGCTTGAGCGTCTGCAGGAGCTGGCACCGGATTTGCCGGTAGTCATGATCAGCGGGCATGCGGATATAGAGACAGCGGTACTGGCGGTCAAAAAGGGTGCCTTTGATTTTGTGAGTAAGCCACCGGATCTCAACCGGCTGTTGATTACGCTGCGCAATGCACAGGACAAGTCAAATCTCATCGTAGAAAAAAAGGCGTTACAGAAAAAAATCAGTCAGGCTAAGGTGCGCGATATGATTGGGCAGTCGCCCGCCCTGGAGCGCATTATGGATACGATAGACCGGGTAGCTCCCACCGATGCCCGCGTACTGATTACCGGCCCCAACGGATCGGGCAAGGAGTTGATTGCGCGTTGGCTACACACGAAGAGTCAGCGTGCCAAGCAGGTATTTGTTGAGGTCAATTGTGCGGCCATACCGGCAGAGCTCATTGAGAGCGAGTTGTTTGGGCATGAAAAAGGGTCTTTTACCGGGGCTTCTGCCCAGCGGATAGGTAAGTTTGAGCAGGCGCAGGGTGGCACGCTGTTTCTTGACGAGATAGGCGATATGAGTCCCAGTGCCCAGGCCAAAGTGCTGCGGGCATTACAGGAAAACCGCATATCGCGGGTGGGTAGTGAGAAAGATGTCAGCATAGATGTCCGTGTGCTGGCGGCGACCAACCGGGATTTGCGTGCTGAGATTGCTGCCGGCAGGTTTAGGGAGGATCTATACCACCGGATTGCCGTCATCCTGATTCAGGCTCCCGGGCTCAACGATCGCCGGGAAGATATTCCTTTGCTGATTGATCACTTTGTGAGCACCCTCTGTGAGGAGCAAGGGCTTGCACCCAAGGCATTTAGTGCTGAGGCTATTGCTATGTTGCAGCAGCTCAACTGGACGGGCAACATCCGGGAGTTGCGCAATGTGGTTGAGCGGCTGCTGATACTGGGGGATAAGCCGATAAGTGTACAGAATATAGAGCAATATGTGTTGCCGGGGGCGGCGATGGCTGCGCTGTAGCGCGGTGAGCTGACCGGCAGGCCGGCATTGACAGCTGCGGCTGCCAATGCCGGCCTGTATTTTTTTTACAACAACCAGGCCCGCAGCGGCTGGCAGTCTGCCGGCGAGCGGAAGAGCCATGTTTGCATTCCCAGGGCCTGTGCTGCCTGAATATTTCTTTCGTTATCGTCGATGAAGAGTGTTTCTGAGAGTGAGCATTGAAACCTGTCTTCCAGCGCCTGATAAAAGGCGGGGAAGGGTTTGCGCATTTTTTCGGCACCGGATACGAGGATTCCATCGAACCACTGGAGGAACTCAAATTGATTCCAGGCGACGGGCCAGGTCTCTGCCGACCAGTTGGTCAGCGCGTAGAGTGGGTACTGACCGCTGTGTTTGAGATCGTGCAAGAGAGAGACGGTTTCGTGGAAGGGGCCACCCAGCATTTCGTCCCAGCGTCCGTAGAAGGCGCGGATTTCATTTTCGAAGTCGGGAAACTGTGCGACAAGCGACTCGGTTGCCACGGCCAGCGGGCGTCCGCCGTCCTGTTCTTCGTTCCAGTCCGGGCTGGCGATCTCGCGCAGGAAGTATTCCATATCCTCTTCCCGGTTAAAAATCTTGCGATAGAGGTAGCGGGGGTTCCAGTCGATGAGAACGCCTCCCAGATCAAAAACGACCATCTTTGGCTGCATTTTAGTACGCATTTGTGGCTGAATGGCTTACTTTTGTGAGGGGGTGGCCGGCGGTTGGAGCCGTGGCGATTGTATTGGTACAAAGATAAGCACAAAAAATGAACTGGCCGGATGAACAGCAGGCATAGCGGCAGGCGGGAAAAAAAAGAGCTTGTGCGCAGGGCAGGCCCGGGCCTTTGGCCTGCCTGCCTTGTCGCCTGTGTATTTTTTTCCCAGCTACTGCCTGCCTGCCAAAGGCCTGTGGCCAGGGCGGCCGGGCCTTTGGCTGCTGCTGCGGACACGACCCTGTACGGCATGTTTGCCTACATGGCAGATGCGGCTGTTTTTGTGCGCTGTTCGGACGGGAAGCGCTTTCCGGTGCTGATGGAGGGAAAATTTGAAGCGCTGGAAAGGAGTTACCTGCAGCTGACAGGAGAGGAAGCGGGGCGCCGTGTGCTGCTCGCCTGCCACGGCCGGCTCGTCCGCCGGGCGGCAGAGCCGGCAGAGGAGGTCATGGCCGAAGGCCTGCGGGTGGATACGGTTTTTTCCCTAAACGCCACGCTCAGCTGTGCCGATGAGCCTGTCAGTTGGGCGGGAAAATATCGGTGGCGGCAGGGCGAATCGCTGTTTTTACCCTGTGGGGAAGAGGAAGAAGTGCGCGTTGCCGCTGGCGGTCCGGAAGCGACCCTTCGGGCGGCGTGGAGTGAGCGAGGCCTTTTGCCTGACCGGCCTGTGTATGTTGAGTTGGAGGGTGTGAGGGGATCTGACGGGCAGCTTTACCCGACGCGCATTCGGAAGATTGTCTTTGATTTTGATTGTCAATGAATTGATTATAGGGCTATAGGCTCACTCAAACACATTGCTTACTAACTATGATGCACACTGTAAGAACAATTTGCTTGCTCCTGCTGGTATGGGGTAGCAGTACTATATCGCTGTTGGCGCAAATGCCCCGGCGATGGACCCCTTCGGAGCTTCAGCAAGCTATTGAAAAGCTCAATTTTCTGGGATCGGTCCTGTATGTGGCAGCACATCCGGACGATGAGAATACGCGTATGATCAGCTACCTCGCCAATGAGGTGAAGGCACATACTGCCTACCTTTCTGTCACGCGCGGGGACGGAGGGCAAAATCTCGTAGGACCTGAGATCCGGGAGTTGCTGGGCGTGATACGCACCCAGGAGCTGTTGGCAGCGCGGCGTACGGACGGGGGCAACCAGCTGTTTACGCGCGCCAATGACTATGGTTATTCCAAGCATCCCGATGAAGCCTTTGCTACCTGGGACAGTCTGGCGGTACTGTCGGATGTGGTGTGGGCAATCCGGAGCTGGCAGCCCGATATCATCATCAACCGCTTCGACCACCGATCGCCCGGATCGACCCATGGTCACCACACGGCATCGGCCATGCTGTCGCACACGGCCTTTGATCTTTCGGGGCGGCAGGAAGCGTTTTCGGAACAGCTGACATCGGTAGCACCCTGGACAGCCCGGCGGTTGTTTTTCAATCTTTCGTGGTGGTTTTTTGGCAGTCAGGAAAAATTTGATGCTGCCGACAAGTCAAATATGGCTACGGTGGATCTTGGGGGATATTACCCGGCCTTGGGCTACTCCAATGGAGAAATTGCTGCACGTAGCCGGACGCAGCACAAGAGCCAGGGGTTTGGTAGTACGGGTACGAGGGGCAGTGAGACGGAGTACCTGGAGTTGCTCAAAGGAGACCTGCCAGCTAATAAAGACAACCTTTTTGACGGTATCAACACCAGCTGGGGGCGTGTGCCGGGAGGTGAACCTATTGGCAAGCTAGTTCGGCAGGTGCTTGAGGAATACGATTTTGACAACCCTGCTGCCAGCGTTCCTAAACTGATGCGGGCCCATACGATGATAGAAGCGTTGCCCGACAGTTACTGGAAGCGGGTTAAGCTGGCCGACATCAAAGAAGTTATCCGTGGCTGTACGGGGCTGTTTTTGGAAGCTGTTGCTACGGATTTTTCTGCCAGTCCGGGGCAGACAGTCAACCTCAGGATAGAGGCTGTCCATCGTTCTTCGGCGGAGGTTGTGCTGGAGGGCATCACTTTTATACCTATGCTTAAGGATACGGCGCTCAATCAGCCGCTACTGTATAACAAACGCTTCAACTGGGACAAGTCGGTTGTTCTGCCGGTGGACATGCCCATGTCCAATTCTTTCTGGCTAAACGAAGACTTCAGTAATGGCATGTATCAGGTTGTTGATCAGCGGCTTCGCAATTTGGGAGAGACTCCGCGCAGTTTCCGGCTTCAGTTTAGGCTGCGCATAGCCGGCCAGCCGCTGGTATTAGAGTCGGCGGTTGTGTTTAAGCGGAACGATCCTGTTGACGGGGAGCAATATCGGCCATTTGAGGTAACGCCGCCGGTATTTTTGTCGCTCAATGAAAATTCTTATGTTTTTGCCGACAATCAGCCGAAGACGGTACAGGTAAAGGTAAAAGCGGGGCAGGCAAATCTTAGTGGCAGTCTTTCGCTGGCCTGCGGGAGTGCGTGGCGCATAGAGCCCGCGGCGCACCCCTTATCGTTTGACAAGAAGAATGAAGAGCAGACATTTATCTTCACTGTATATCCGCCGGATCAGGCTGACGACAGCTTTTTGCGGCCGGTGGCAACTGTTAATGGCAAGGCATACGATCGTCGGCTGGTGACGATTACGTATGATCATATACCACCGCAACTGGTATTTTTGAATGCAACTACGCGATTGGTGCGGGTAGAGCTGTCACGTGCGGGGCAGCGGATAGGCTATCTTATGGGTGCTGGTGACGACCTGCCGGCCTCGCTGCGGCAGATAGGCTACGAAGTGACGGAGCTGACAGATGCGGATATCAGTCCTGAGAAGCTGAAGCAGTACGATGCCATTGTACTGGGTGTGCGTGCTTACAACACCCTTGACCGGCTTACGACCTACCAACCCTGGTTGCTCGAGTATGTAGCGCAGGGAGGAAATATGATTGTTCAGTACAACACGGCCCGGGAGTTTAGGCTACCTGCCAATGAAATAGCGCCCTACGAGTTGGTCATTGGCCGTGACCGGGTAACTATTGAGGAAGCGCCCATGCGTGTTCTCAGGCAGGAGCACCCTGCATTTACTTATCCCAACCGTATAACTGCAGACGATTTTGAAGGATGGGTTCAAGAGCGAGGGCTCTACTACGCCAGCAAGTGGGATGCGGCGTTTACGCCCCTGCTATCGAGCAATGATCCGGGAGAGACCCCCAAGGATGGGGGGCTGCTGGTTGCCAAGTACGGTAAAGGCTACTATGTATATACAGGGCTGGCCTTTTTCAGGCAGCTACCTGCGGGTGTGCCTGGTGCCTTCCGGTTTTTTGCCAATTT
>JAUMBM010000356.1:0-2871 GCA_032115735.1 Saprospiraceae bacterium | reverse complement strand
AATTGAAATCCAGGCAGAAAATGAGGCCTGCCTGCTCGACGGCCTGCTTTACCAGTTCGGGATCAGCATCATACACCAGCATCTGCTCAATCTGCGGAATCCACGACAGGAAATCGGGATAATCCGAAGGAGCAATGACTTTAGTATTGTGACCCAGTGACTGGAGATAGTGGCTCAGCCCCATGGAAGACCCCACAGCATCCCCGTCAGGATTGCGATGCGATATAATGACAACATCCTTAGGTACGGACAAAAGTGATTTTAGAACAGTTCTATTTTCCATCAGTAGCACAAATCAACTGCGAAGTTGCGAATAATAAACCATTTATCATTATTTTTGCAGCGCCTTTTCAAAAACCAAGGTCAACATGGCTGGAAACATTACTTTTACGATGATTAAGCCCGATGCTGTTCAGGACGGCCATATCGGTGCTATCTTACACAAAATCAATGAAGCGGGCTTCCGCATTGTTGCGATGAAGCTCACGAAACTGTCTGCAGAAAAAGCGGGACAATTCTATGCTGTACACAGCGAGCGTCCTTTCTATCAGGAACTTGTATCGTTTATGAGCTCTGGTCCGATAGTTGCCGCAGTCCTCGAGAAGGACAATGCAGTGGAAGATTTCCGTACCCTCATTGGCGCTACCGACCCTTCCAAAGCGGCCCCCGGCACCATCCGTGCACTTTTCGCCCGCAGCATTGGCGAGAATGCCGTTCACGGTTCTGACAGTGATGAAAATGCGCAGATCGAAGCTGCCTTTCACTTCGCAGGTACCGAGATGTGGTAAACTAAGCTTTTGCGGGAGTTGGCTGCAGCGGCAACCGGCTCCCGCAAATACGCTTCGCCGAAGCCTGTTGCCTTAGACCAACTCCACAACGGTAACGCCGTCCCCACCCTGTTCAGGCGCCGGATGGCTGAGTTTCATACCCACATTGTACTCACGCAGTTTCGCCCGTACAGCTTTCCGCAGGGTGCCGTTCCCCTTGCCGTGCACGATCCGAAGGCTGTTGGCACTGGCCAGTATGGCCTGATCAACATACTCCTCTACTACTTTGAGCGCTTCTTCGTAGCGCATCCCCCGAATATCCAGCTTGAGCGGCAAATTGACAGATCTGTCGATATCGGACTGAATACTCTGTGTATTCTGCACCTGCAGCGGTACATTGGCATGCTGAAGATCCCGCAGCTTGATCGTCATCCGCAGGTCTCCCATCATCACCACTGCATTTTTCTTGTCTACAGCTTCTACTTTTCCGGTCGCCCCGCCTGTGCGCATCCTGACGAAGTCGCCTACGGCTATGGGCGTATCTTTTTGTCCGCCCTCGTCTGCTGTACTGTATATGGACTCTCTAAGACTGGTGACTTCCTGGCTGAGCTGTTGGCGTTCCTCCTTTGCCTTCATGGCCATC
This sequence comes from Saprospiraceae bacterium, assembly GCA_032115735.1. Classification (GTDB taxonomy): domain Bacteria; phylum Bacteroidota; class Bacteroidia; order Chitinophagales; family Saprospiraceae; genus JAUMBM01. The sequence goes on along the minus strand of JAUMBM010000356.1, from coordinate 1,461 downwards.
TCTCTGGCCCGCTCCACATTTTGCTGCTCCTTAATTTCCCGAATCACCCGCTCCATTTCGCGGCTGCTCTGAGCAGACTGCTGCAATGCCAGCTCTTTGGCATCCAGCTTCATCTTTTTGCGCCTGTATTCAAGCTCTTTGAAAGCCTGATCGTAGGACTTGATCAGCTTATCAATCTCCTGTTCACGTTTTTTCAGGCTGATCAGGTGATCTTCAACTTCTTTTTTTTCCCGCTGCAGATCCACAAGCAGCTCATCGACCGCTTTTTCATTTTTCCCCACCCGTTTGCGGGCATATTTCAGAACTGTTTCGGGCAGACAGCTCTTTACGGCAATTTCAAAAGCGTAAGAGCTTCCCGGCCGGCCAACTTTCAGCTCATAGGTAGGCGATAATTTTTCCTTGTCAAAATGCATGGAGCCATTGACCAGCCCCTTGGTTTTAAAGGCATAGACTTTCAGGTTGCTGTAGTGCGTGGTGATTACCCCAAAAATTTCTTTGTCATTGAGCTCATCCAACACAGCCTCAGCAATAGCTCCCCCGATCAAGGGATCCGTGCCGGAGCCAAACTCATCGATGAGTACGAGACTGCGGTCATCCGCCTGTTCAATAAACAGTCTTGCATTGCTAAGCCTTGAGCTGTAAGTACTCAGGTCGTCTTCCAGTGACTGCTGGTCCCCGATGTCTGCGAACAAGCGATGGAAAATACCCATCTCAGACATAGGATCAACCGACACCAGTAGTCCTGACTGCAGCATTAGCTGCAACAGGCCCACGGATTTCATGGTAATTGACTTACCCCCCGCGTTGGGCCCGCTGAGCACCAGTATTCTGTTGGCTCCCAGCAACCTGAGGTCAAAAGGCACAGTCTTTTTACCTATGTATTTGTTTTTCAGGAAAAGCAGCGGATGCCGACCCTGTACGATGCCAAAGAAAGGCTTATCCGTTAATCTTGGGATATCTGCCTTCATTTTGGATGCCAGTCGGCCCTTGGCCTGTATAAGGTCATAGCGGATGATTACCTCCCGATAGGTCTTCATCAGCGGCACGTAAGGTCGCAACACAGCGCTGAGTGTGCGCAGTATTCGGTATATCTCGCGACGCTCCTCCTGTTCGAGATCAAAGATATCATTGTTAATATCGATCACGGGCTCAGGTTCGATAAAAGCGGTACGCCCCGTTGCGGATTCATCGTGGATAATACCGCGAATTTTCCGCTTGTGCTCCGCAGGTACGCTCAGTACCCGGCGTCCGTTGCGAAAGCTCTCCACATTATCGGTAAGCCATCCTTTGCGGCGATATTCATCGATCAGCAACCTGAACTGGCGGTCGAGGTCACGCTGTTTATTCTGTATGTGTCGGCGGATGCGCGCCAGCTCAGGAGAGGCATCCGGTTTGATATTGCCCTCCTCATCGATAACCCGCTCAATTTCCCGAATCAGCTCCTCGTTAAACACCACCTGC
>JAUMBM010000355.1:0-4405 GCA_032115735.1 Saprospiraceae bacterium | reverse complement strand
CTGGACGAAATTCTCAAAGGTACTAACTCGCGCGATCGTCATGCGGGTGCCAGGGCGCTGATAGGTCAACTCATACGCAAGAACGGCGCGGGTCTGGTGGCTACGCATGATCTGGAGCTGACAGATCTGGAAGCTGAAGCGGCTGGCCTCATCGAAAATTGGGCGATGGAGGTGGCTATAGAAGGAGATGAACTCAGCTTCGATTACCGCATTCGCCGGGGGGTGAGTCAGAGTTTCAGCGCCAGTTTGTTGATGAAAAAAATGGGCCTGCTGGGGGGGTAGGCCGCTTGGGGGCTTTTTAGCCTGCGGCAAAACAGCCGCCAGCCGGCTGCCCGGGCGTTTTTTAACAAACATCTCTGCCCGCCGCAGGCCACGCCGCTTTGGCTTTTACCGCCTGCAGGCCTGCCCGCTCAGCGGGGGCGTAGCAGAAATAAGCGGTGACGGCCGGGCTGAGGAGCAGCCAAAGCCCTATGAACAGGCTGAGCCCGGGGATGGAATCGTTCAGCCGGAACCAATCGCCTTGCTGCTGGTACAACAGCCCCAGCCCCAGCAGGCTTTTTACGGCCTCCCACCCCCAGGCAGAGGGGCTGTGATCCATATTTTCTGCAAAAGCATAGATGGATAAAAAGAGGAAGCCTCCATATATGAATATGTCGGGGCTGCCAATGTCGGCTATGTGGGCAAATAACCACGACATGAGCAGAAAGGTGAAGGTGAATTGTGCCGCTGTCCATGTGATGCGTGCCGGAGAGCTGCCTGTATCGTACTTTTCAAAATCATAGATATCGTCGATGTAATTGAGGGGGAAGCGGGCGGCAGCGTCAGCGGGCCGCCAGCCGGTGGGCATCCACCAGATTCGCAGCTTGTCGCGCCAGCTGCGCGTGTGCCAGGCGTCACGAAAGAGCAGGAAGAGGTGCTGGAAATTGATCCTGATGGGATTCCAGGTGCGTACGGGTTTGGTAATGCCATAAACGGGGGGGTGCTCAGGCAGCTCTTCCTGAAAGGTGCCAAACCATTTGTCCCAGAATATGAATATGTTGCCGTAATTTTTGTCGATATACAGGGGGTTGATGGCATGGTGTACCCGATGGTGGGAGGGCGTCACGATGATGTGCTCCAGCCAGCCCATTTTGCCTATGTAAATGGTATGGTACCAAAATTGGGCAAACAGGTGCAGGGGCGCTACAATGGCTATAACGGCCACGGGCACGCCCAGCAGGGCGGCAGGCAGGAGCAGAAAAGTGAAAAGGTGGACAAAGACGGAAATGGATTGCCGCAGGGCACAGGCGAGATCAAACTCTTCACTGCTGTGGTGAATCAGGTGGCGATTCCAGAAAAAATTGACGCTGTGTGAGATGCGATGAACCCAATAGCCCGAAAAATCAAGAGCCACAAAGGCGATGATGTACATCCAGAGACTGTCCCGTACACTGGTCATTGCCAGATGCTCGACCATCCATTCGTACGAAATGACGGAAACACTCAGTCCGAGTACATCCTTGAGCACATTGGTGAGCCCGGAGCTGAGACTGGCCACGGTATCCATGATGCGAAAGGGATGGCGCGCCTGCCACCAGCCATAGGCTTTTTCGGCCAGTACAAACACCAGAAATACCGGCATGGCAATGTTGAGGATTTGACCGTAGGTTTCCATGACGAGAACTATTTATTGCGTACGCGGGATTTTACGCATAAAGATAGGATGTTTTGCATTTTCCTGAATAGGCGCTTATACGATGCGAGGGGGGATAAGTTTATACACAACCGGCGTCACGACGCGTGACAACAGGGTAGAACTTATAATCCCTCCGATAAGTACCAGTGCCAGCGGAGAATACAGGGGGTTGCCCTCCCAGGCTATCGGCAGCAGGCCGCCAATGGCCGTCGCTGCAGTGAGCAGTATGGGTACAAATCGTATTTCACCTGCTTCGCGTATGGCATCGTCCAGCGCATAGCCCTCCGCGCGCAGCTGATTGGTAAAATCTACCAGCAGGATAGAGTTTTTAACTTCTATACCCACGAGGGCGATAAGACCTACAACAGCCACAAAAGAGAACGTATTGCCGGTGAGCAGCAGCGCGAGAATGGCCCCGATGACGCCCAGTGGTATGACAGACAGTACAATGAGCGTGCTTTTGAAGGTGCGGAATTCCAGTACGAGTACGGCTATGAGCAGAAAGGTGGTGATGATGATGATAGTACCCATGCCGCCAAAAGACTCCGACTGCGCTTCCAGTTCGCCGGCTGCTATGAAGCGGTAGCCATCGGGGAATGGGAACTGCCCCAGCTGATTGACCAGCGACAGGTTGATGTCCTGTGCCAGATAACCCGTTTTTACGGCTGCCGTTATGGTTACGTAGCGCTCCTGGTTAAAGTGGCGGATGACGGGTGGCGCTGTCTCCAGCTCCAGACGGGCCAACTGTCGCAGCGGAACGGATTTGCCGGCAACATTGCTGACGGTAAGCCCGTCGAAAACCTTCATCACAGCCTGCTCGTCCCGGTTGATGCGCAGGACGATCGGAAATTTGTCGCCATCGGGATCATTGTATTGGCTTATTTCCAGGCCTGCGACAGCCAGACGTATGCTGCGGTCAATTTCGGCCGTAGGCACGCCCAGCATAGCCGCTTTGTCTTTGTTGATATTTATGCGCAGGTTGGTCTTGAGGCTCTGCAGCGGGTTGTTGACGTACAGGGTGCCGGGTGTTTTACGGACAATCTCCTCTATGACAAAAGATAATCGCCGCAGGCTGTCGAGGTTGTTACCAAAAATGCGAATGGCAACAGGAGACTCTATGGGCGGGCCTTGTTCAAAATCACGAACTTCTATGCGGGCGTTGGGGTAGCGCCCGAAGCGCTGTCGCAGGCTGTCTATAAGGCGCGTTTTTTCATCGGGCGAGGTGTTGGTTTGCAGCTGGACGAACAGTTGCGCAAATTCGGGATCGTTGTCGGCCGGGATGACATTGTAGTAAATGCGAGGGTTGCCGTGGCCCACATTGGCTGCACACCATACTACCTGATCAAAATCGCGCAGCTGGTTTTCAACCCATCGGCTGATGCGGTCAGTCTCCTGCAGATTGCTGCCGGGCGCCGCGGTGATGTTGATTAAAAATTGGGGCTTTTCGGAGCGGGGGAAAAGGCTGAAGCCTACGGCGGGTACCAGACTCACAGCCCCTGCAAACAGCAGGGCGGCGACGGCCAGGGTTGTTTTGGGATGGTTGAGTCCCCATGCCAACAATCGGCTGTAGGTAAGACTTATTAGTTTTTTTAATAATCGCAGGAACAGATTGCCTTCAGCGCTGTGGGGTTTACTTAGTAGTCGGCTCGATAAGAAGGGTATGATGGTGATGGATACCAGTAGGGATGCCAGCACCGTAGTGATAACCGCCAGCGGCAGGCTTCGTATGAAATCGCCGGAAGCTTCCGGCAAAAAAACCAGCGGGAGAAAAGCAAGCACAAGGGTGGCTGTACAGCCCAGCACCGCCAGCCCAATCTGTTTGGTGGCTTCGATGGCAGCTTCCTGCCTCGCAAGACCCTCGCGCATCCAGCGTTCAATATTTTCGACTACAACAATGCTGTCATCAACGAGTATACCCAGGGCTATGACGAGTCCGACAATACTCAGCTGATTGATGTTGTACCCCATAAGGTCCAGCATTGTCAGGCCCATCGCCAATGAGAGGGGAATGGATACCATCACTACCATGGCCGCCCGAAAACCAAGGGGCAGCAGGGTGACGGAGACCAGCAGGATAGCAATCATGAAATCGCGGCCAAGCCCCTTAAGGCGGCGGCCAACGCTTTCTGTCTGGTCGAAATGCTTGACCAGCTTCATGTCAGCGGGCAAACGGGCTGCAAATTCGTCGAGTACCGGCTGAAAGTCAGCCTGGATTTTAGATATATTTTCTCCTTCTTTTAGGGCAGCACTGATCCATATACCCCGCCGGCCGTTGAGACGCACCAGATGGGTCTCTTCAGCATAGCCCATGCTTACCTGCGCAATATCTTTGAGGTATACAATCTTTTGCCCTGAAGAAGCGACAACAGTGTTGCGAATTTCTTCCAGGGCTTCATAACTTCCGCTCGTTTTTACGTTGAACTTGCGCTGACCTACCGACAGGCTGCCGCCCGGGAGGTTGATGTTTTCGAGTTGTATGGCCTGCAGAACTCGTCCCACAGGTATACCCAGCCGGGTCATTTTGTCGAGCTGTAGAGATACTTCTACCTCTTGTGCCGGCATACCGGCTATGCGGACATTTTTGAGTGCCGGTATTTTTTCAAGCGCCCGCTCCAGTTGCTGCGCTTGTTCTTCCATGGCCCGGTAAGAGGCTGTTTCGGACAGCAAGGCTGCCTGCAGGATGTTGACATCTGAGGGGCGGAAGCGCCTTACTTCCAGCGAATACAAATC
>JAUMBM010000354.1:0-2694 GCA_032115735.1 Saprospiraceae bacterium | reverse complement strand
CCTTTCGTAGAAAAGTGTGCGCTGCCGCCTTTTGCGAAAACAGCAGGTAAAATGCAGTTTCTCCATCCTCACAATCCGTTCGCTACAGTTAATTTTTACAGCAATCGATTGCTGCATTTGCATAACCACTCAGGGCTGGTACGCCGTATTTAGCCAATTTTATTTTATTTTATTATGACAAATGTCAATAGTATTCTGTTGACATTTGCTTACCTTAGCTGTCAAATACGTGTATATGATTCTTGCTGTTCTCAAAGAGCCCCGGGATGCCCGGGTAGCGCTTACACCCGACGGAGCTGCCAAACTGTCGGCGCTTGGACTGACGGTTTGGGTGGAAAAAGGGGCCGGTGAAGAGGCCTTTTTTGACGATAGTGAATACGAGCCGCAGGCGACAGTGGTCGAGCGATCGACTATTTATAAGGAGGCAGGAATAATCCTGAGTATTGAGCCTCTGCCGGAAAATGATTGGGGGCAACTACCCAAAGGGGTCGTTCTCATTGCGCAGTTTGCGCCATTCAATGATCCTGATCTTGATGCGCGCCTGCGTGCAGCCGGTATCACTGCGCTCAGTCTGGACATGATTCCGCGCACCACATTGGCGCAGAGTATGGACGTACTGTCCAGTATGGCTTCGATCGCGGGTTATCGGGCGGTTTTGGAGGCGGCACGACATCTGAGCCGGTATTTTCCCATGATGATTACGGCTGCCGGCAGCATCCGGCCGGCCAAGGTACTGGTGCTGGGCGCCGGTGTTGCAGGTCTGCAGGCCATTGCTACCGCCCGTCGACTGGGGGCAACGGTTGAGGCGTTCGATACGCGGCAGGCTGCCAAAGAGGAGGTACAGAGTCTGGGAGCCAAGTTTGTAGAAGTGGAGGGTGCCAAAGATGAAAAAACTGCTGGCGGCTATGCCGTCGAACAGTCGGAGGAGTTTTTGCAGCGCCAGCGTGCCGAGGTACAAGCCAGGGCTGTTAAAGCAGATGTAGTCATCACCACCGCACAAGTGCGGGGTCGCAAGGCACCGCTGCTGGTACCGGCGAGTACGGTGGAGCAAATGCGTGCGGGCAGTGTTATCGTTGACCTGGCAGCTTCTACCGGGGGGAATTGTGAACTCACCAAGGACAAGTCTGTCATCCGCCACAAAGGGGTTGCTATTGTCGGGGACAGTGATCTTGCGTCTTCAATGCCTCAGGATGCCAGCGTTATGTATAGCAATAATGTCATCAACTTTGTTAAATTACTCGCTCCTAAAGGAGAGCTCAATCTGGATCTCAGCAATGAGATCATCCGGGGTGCCTGCTTTACGGCACTGCCCTCATGAGCGTATAACAAGTTGAATTCTATTTAATTTAGCTTTTAAACATCAATATTATGGAAGGGTTTTTCCAGTTTTTCATAGATAATCTCCTATTAGTTTATCTGTTGGTATTTACCATCGTGCTGGGCTTTGAAATAATCGCCAAGGTACCTACCGTACTGCACACGCCGCTCATGTCGGGCGCCAATGCCATCAGTGGAGTGGTCATCGTCGGAGCCATTCTACTGGTCAGAGAAGCTAAGCCGGATGACTACCTGACGCTGTCGATGGGGTTTGTGGGTGTTGTACTGGGTATGGTCAATGCCGTGGGCGGATTCGTTGTGACGGACCGAATGCTGGAGATGTTCAAGAAGAAGAAGCCTGCCAAGTGATAAAATTTGCCGATGAACAGGTTTATCGGCCGGATGAATCGGATCAATGCCTCGGTATTGCGTCCTTTCGATAATGATCAATGAATGTTGTTGCATATGACAGCTATATTTTTAGTAGAGATGGGCTATTTGCTGGGTACGGTAGGCTTCGTGTGGGGTCTTCGTCTGCTGAGTTCGCCCGATACGGCCCGCAAGGGTAATATCATTGCAGGTATAGGTATGGCGTTGGCCATACTGGCAGCCTGCCTGAGTCCTATGGAGGGTGCCAGTAACAATTACGGCTGGTTGCTGGCTGCATTGGCCGTAGGTACTTTAGTAGGTAATATGTCTGCCCAGCGCGTTGCTATGACCGCCATGCCGCAGTTAGTGTCTATTTTTAATGGTCTGGGCGGCGCTACTGCGGTATTGCTCGGTATCATAGAACTCAACCTGTTTTTTGACGGACAACGTTCGTTGGATGCAGGGCAAATGGTGATTATCTTGTCGGCGCTGCTGATCGGGGGGATCGCTTTTACGGGTAGTTTCCTCGCTTATGGCAAGCTTGAGGGCATCGTGAAGGATAATACCTTCACTTTACCCATGCAGCACATTGTCAATATGGCGATGCTGCTGGCGGCTCTGGTAATCGGAGGTATGCTTACAGTGCAGATGGAGGAGGCTTCTTTTTCATTGGCACTGGTGTTCATGGTAATATCATTGCTGTATGGTGTTTATTTTGTAGCACCGATAGGCGGGGCGGATATGCCGGTAGTCATATCGCTCCTCAATTCGTTTAGCGGACTGTCGGCAGCAGCAGCAGGTCTTATTTATGGAAGCAACTTCATGTTGGTCGGGGGGATTCTCGTGGGTGCCTCCGGTACCATATTGACGGTTATGATGTGCAATGCGATGAACCGCTCACTGCTCAATGTACTGGTGGGCGGCTTCGGTGGTTCGGCTGCGAGTGGCGGTGGCGGTGGTGCTGCAACCGGCGATATGGTTGTTAAGGAGGTTAGCATGAATGATGCG
>JAUMBM010000353.1:0-4718 GCA_032115735.1 Saprospiraceae bacterium | reverse complement strand
TGCCTACAAGGGGTTCCGGCAACCCTATCAGTCTATGGGACTTATCGTCAGTTCCGCTTTTCGCGGGCTGGACAACAACTATGGCCGCAGTATCCACCAGGGGCATCAGCAGACCTACTATGCCAACTTGATGTATGCGACTTTGCTGGGTAACAGCAACCACCAGTTTACGACGGGTGCCAGCTTCCAGTACGACCATATTCACGAATCGCTGAATATGCTGAATGCCGACAGACTCGAGCGGACAGCCGGGCTGCAGGGCGAGTATACCTATTCCTACCAGCGCAGTCAGCACGGAAAGCGCTCCATTGACAACCTGACAACCATCACAGCGCTGCGGATCGATCACCACAGCCTGGGCGGCTTGCAGATTGTACCCCGGGTCAATGTCAAAATAGGTTTTTCTGACCGCAACGCGCTGCGGCTGGCGGCGGGTCGCGGCTGGCGCTCACCCAACGTGCTGGTGGAAAATCTGAGCTGGCTGGCCTCAAGCCGCCAGGTGGTCATGGAGGAACGACCGCAACTGGAGACGGCCTGGAATATGGGGATCAGCTATACCCAGGAGTTGATGGTCAACTGGCGGGATATGGCGATTGTCGCAGAAGCTTACCGAACGGCTTTCCAGCAGCAGATTGTCGTTGATCTCGAGCAGGATGCGGGTCATCTGTACTTCTACCAGCTCGATGGCGCTTCTTTCAGCAACAGCTATCTGTTGCAGCTGACCTATGAACTGCTGGACAGGCTCAACATCAAACTGGCACACAAATGGATCGATGTGCAGGTTAACTACCGCGAACGGGGGCTGCGGGAGCTACCCATGACCCCAAGGCGGCGCGCTATGGTGGCTATGGATTATACCACCCGCAATGAAAAATGGATGATTAGTGGTACTTATCACTGGACGGGGCAGCAACGGCTACCGGACCACCACCTCATCCCTGCGGGCGTATCCATCTACCAGCCGCAGGTGGCTCCTTCCTTCGGGCTCATCAATGCGCAGCTGACCTGGCGGGCCAATGGCCGGTTTGAAGCCTATACGGGTGTGGAAAATCTTACTGATTTTGTACAGACCAGACCTATCATCGGTGCTGAAGACCCTTTCGGGAGCTACTTTGATGCTGCGCAGGTCTATGCCCCTACTTTCGGACGGCGCTACCATTTGGGGATTCGGTATTCATGGTAAATTTTCACCCTGCAGCCGGCTGTTCTCAATCTATACAATAACGGTCCTCTGCCGTGAGTGATCCAGCTCCTATTTGGAACATATTTTCATATCATTAAATCATATAACACTATGAGAATCATTTTTTTGTTGGCGGCATTTCTGTTCTCTGCCGCGCTGCACACAGTAGCAGCACAGGGTAAAGCGCCGCAGGCGTCTTCACAGCAAAAGATTGCCACGGTCGTCATCCAAACGTCAGCGCAGTGCGGTATGTGCAAAAAAACCATTGAGTCCGGCCTGGCTTCGCTGCAGGGCGTTGAGTCTGCTGTCCTCAACCTCTCCAGCAAGAAAGTTCGGGTGCGCTACTACCGCGACCAGACCAACGCGGATGCAATCCGCCGCAAAATTGCGGCGGTTGGGTACGATGCCGATGCAGTAGCGGCCGACCCCAAGGCCTATGAGGCGCTGCCGGCCTGCTGCCAAAAAGGCGGGCACGACTAGGAAAACTTTGCGCAACAGGGCCTGCGGCCTTGTTGCGCTTTTTTTTACCCCCAAAAATTATGCATCTCTGTGCCCACCCGCCGCGCATGCTCCCATTGGGGAAAATGGCCGCACTGCGGCAGGAGCAGTAGCTCTGCCCGCGGCATGCGCATAGCGCTGGCCTGCGCCAGCTGCCGTGTAGTCTGCTGGGGGTGTAAAACGCGATTGGGAATGAGCATATCGTTGACGCCAAATACGATGAGCGTCGGCAGTGTTATCTCCTCCAGCCACTCGTGCACAGGCTCCTGCAACATGGACAGTACGCAGGTTTTCACCATCCTGCAAAAATAGCGATAGGCCGACGACTGCTCGCGGAGCCTGAGCCTGTCGTCGATCATAAACTGCGCGTCGGCCGGAAACCGATAAAAATTGAGATGGAAGTTCTGCACAATTTGTGAAACCGGCAACTGCTCCATCAGCCGCAAATCGTATACGCGCTCAAACCACTGCGCTTCGTGCACGTGAAAACGCTCGAAGCCGGCCGGACACAACAGCACAAGATCGCGAATGCGGGCGGGCCACCGCCGCGCAAGATGCATGGCAATCTGGCCGCCCATACTGTGCCCTGCGATCGTCGCCTGCCGGATCTGCAGGCTGTCCATAAATTCGAGTATCACCGCCGCAAAGAAGCCCATGCTAAAAGGATAGTCCCCACAACTGGAAGCCCCGTAGCCGGGCAGATCCACCGAAATACAACGACGATTTTCTTCCAACTCAGCGGAAAGCTTGTGGAAAGCGGCATGATTGCTGCCAAGGCCATGAATCATCAGCACAACGGCTGCGCTTGAAGGCCCGCTCTCCCGGTAAGCCAGCTCTATACCTGAGGGCAGTATTGCTTTTTGTAATGGGTAAGTATATGCCACTGTAGCGCCCGTTTAGATCAATTAGTGCTCTGCCCGCAACCGCCACGCAAGCCCCATGGCCAGCATGCTCATCAGTATGGCCAGATAGCCAACATAGTGGTAGTTGCCCAGAGAGCCGTCGGGCCGCTCCACAATGATCATGCCGGCCAAAAAAGAACTACCCGCCAGCGCCATTTCATTGACAGATTGACGCATACTCATGAAACTACCTCTGTTTTCAGGTTTTACCACCGCAGTACTCAGGGTCGTAGCAGGTACGTTTCTGCCACTGGCAACAATAAAAAAAGAAGAAGTTGCCAGCAGGGCAACCCCTATGGAAGTCGGTGGCAGATTGGTGATGGCAAAGATCGAAAACAGGGCAAAAAAGCTCATAAATGTAAATACTTTGGCGTGTCCCAACCGATCAGACAGTCTGCCGAAAAGTGGCAGCAGCCCCACCGTCAGCAGGCCGCCAAGGGTGTAAATGTAGCCTACCTGATGATTGCTGAAGCCTATGTTCAGCTGCATATAAGGTGCAATAAAGGGTATGATGGTAAAATGCCCCAGCATGAGCGTCAGGGTAAACAACAGCGCCATGCGCTGATTTGCATCGCGAAAAATATTGGTCAACAGCTGCAGTGGACTCGGTCGACCTTCAGCCGCGCGCACATGCGCCTGAATCGAAGGAATGACGTACCATGCCAACCCAAAAACAATCAGGGAAAATAGCCCTATCGTCAGAAATGGTGCCCGCCAGCCCAGCGAAGCAGCCAAAAATATGCCGGCCGGCACACCGGCAATCGAAGCAGCCGAAAAAGCCATCATCACCCAGCCGACCGCCCTGCCTCTGCGCTCCAGGGGTATCACATCCCCGACTATGGCCAGAATTACGGCACCCAAGGTGCCCCCGAAGGCTCCCGTCATACCCCTGAAGATCAAAAATACCCAGTAATTAGGCGCCAAAGCACAGGCTACTGTCGCCAGGGTAAACCCGACATACAGCCACAACAGCGCTTTCCGGCGATCAAAACGGTCGATATAGGCGGCACTGAACAAATTGGCTATGAAAGCAAAAAGGGCGTAGACACTTACCATCAGGCTGAACGCCCGGGGGTTGATGTCGAAGATTTTCATAAATTGCGACCCCAGCGGCATAATGATCATAAAGTCTACAATATGCGTAAACTGTACCAATGCCAGGGTCCAAAGCAACAAGCGTTCCGATTTCATAATTGTTTTGCGCGCTTTACTTTTGCGCTGCATCGATTGGCCAAGCCTTCAGGCACGCGCCTTTAGCCTGTCACTTACCGGCTTTTTACCTGCCGACCCTAATAAAAGTGCCTGACCACCACAATAGTTTATCTGTCATGAAGTTTTTTGCCCCAACTGCTTGGGATATCCAAGGTAGTACTTGGTGTATACCCGCGGCTGTATGCCGTGATCTGCCAGCTTTGACATGGGGGCTACCGCCCCGCTTTTCAGTAGGATATTGATCTCCTCCTGCGATGAGGAGTAGGCCGCATTGGTTTCTACCCCCTCAAAGATGAGATAGTCAGCTGCTTCAGCCGGCCATCCCGCCTGCCGCAGGCAGTCCTGCACCTCCTCTACCCGCGCTGCCGCAAAAGGTTCATTTTGAAATTCGAGCCTGAACAGCCGCCGCTCCACCAGACTGGCCGACAAAAAGGAGAGTATTGTATCAGGATGTCGCCGCCACTCTTTCAAAGCAAGCGCTATGTCTGTGTCATCCAATTCGGCAAACCGATCCAGCAGCTCATCCCTGCGGGCGTGGAAAGCCTCGCGGCTGAGTTGCTGGTGCTGTAAAAAAAATTGCAGGGCCGTAGACGCCCAGACTGCCTCCCCGGCAGCTACCAGATCCTTGGCGCGGCGCAGGGTATTGACCAGCATTTTTTCGGCCGATACGACCGTCTTGTGCAAATACACCTGCCAGTACATAAGCCGGCGGGCTATCAAAAATTTTTCGATGGAGTACAGCCCCTTTTCTTCCACAACCAACTCCCCCGCATGGACGGCCAGCATTTTTATGATGCGGTCATAGCCGATCACGCCCTCGCTCACACCTGTAAAGTAACTATCCCTGTTGAGGTAGTCCATGCGATCCATGTCCAGTTGCCCACTTACGAGCTGATGCAAAAATCGCTTGGGATACGCATCTT
>JAUMBM010000352.1:0-12020 GCA_032115735.1 Saprospiraceae bacterium | reverse complement strand
GGAGAATGTACCAGTACAGGGCTGCACGGATCCAACAGGTTGGCATCCAATAGCTTGTTGGAAGCATTGGTGTTTGGTCACCGAATTGCAGAAGATATTGTTGCGAAAATCGACGGGCTGGACTTCAAGGAGGGAATCCCGAACTGGGATGCTGCCGGTACAACGGCCCCCAACGAGATGGTGTTGATTACACAAAGCCTTAAGGAGCTGAAAGAAGTGATGAGCAGCTATGTGGGCATAGTCAGGTCAAACATACGTTTGAAGCGAGCACTGAACCGACTTTACCTACTACACACAGAAACGGAAGATCTGTACAATCATACCGTGCTATCTCCCCAACTATGTGAGCTTCGCAATCTGATTACGATTGGTTATCTGATTACCAGGTCGGCGAGTATGCGACGTGAGAGTCGCGGTCTTCACTACACAACGGACTACACCGAAAAAGCTGCTTTTATTCAGGAAACGATTCTATAAGGACCAAGTGCCGGGCTGTATCGGGTAGTGCGCCAAATTATCCTGCAGCCTTGCCGTAAAATCTGTCCTGCTGATAGCACGAGCCCCGAGGCTCCTGAGGTGAGCTGTCTCCTGCTGGCAGTCGATGAGCTGGAAGTCTCTGGCCTGTAACCAATGTACAAGGCGGATGAAACCGAACTTGGAGGCATTGGACACCCGGGCAAACATAGACTCACCAAAGAAGATTTTTCCCAGACAAATACCGTATAAGCCGCCCACCAGCTGCCCCTCCTGCCATACTTCCACGGAATGTGCATACCCCATGAAGTGTAGTTTCGTGTAGGCTTCAATCATATCTTCGTGAATCCAGCTACCTGGCTGGTGGGCTCGCCTGGTACTTTGACAGGCACGCATTACTTGTTCAAAAGATTGATCAAAACTGATCTGAAATTTGGGCTGGTTCAGGTAGGGGCGCATACTTTTGGTGACCCGTAGTTCTGCAGGGAAGAGTACGAATCGAGGGTCAGGACTCCACCACAGAATGGGATCGTCCTCATTATACCAAGGGAATATTCCCCACTTGTAGGCTTCTAGCAGTCGCTCCGGTGCCAGATCTCCACCTACAGCCAGCAGCCCATCGGAGGAGGCGAGTGCAGGGTCCGGGAAGCTGTATTCATCATTGTATAACCAGAATGCGGGCATAGCGCTTACATGAGGCTGGCCTACAGCAGGCGGCTGCCTGCTGTAGGCCAAATTTACGACTCGTCATCGCCTTCAATGACAGCAGAAAGCCCCCTGTCGGAAAGCGCTTCTTTTTTGGGTTGCAGCTCCCGGCGGGCTCCTTCCTTAACCGTAGCCTTTCCGTTGTTGTGGATGATGATTGCCAGCTGCTCAGACTGTTCAGATGTATGGTGAAGTACCTCCATGAAGCACTGTATGACCCATTCAAAGCTGTTGACATCATCATTGTAGACAACCAGGCGCACAGGATTTTCGTTACCTGTGGCTGTATCTACCAGGACATCCACGTCCTCTTCTATCCACGGCTTTGGCTGGCTGGCAAACAACATGGTATTAGTTCAACTGTGATAATGCTTCCTGAATGGCAACAAAGTTAGGCAAATCTCCGGCAGATTCCAATACTTCCGCGTAGCGAACCACACCGGCAGCATCGACGACGAAGGCAGCGCGTCTGGCTACATTTTTCATACCAAACACAAAGGTGTCATACATAGCACCATAGCTGTTACACACTTCGCTGTTGAAATCTGACAGCAAATCAAAATTGAGCTGCTGCTCCTGACGGAACTTGTCCAATGAGAATACAGAATCAACGGAGATGCCCAGAACAACGGCGTTGAGACCATTGTAGACAGACATATTATCGCGTACGCTGCACAATTCTGTGGTGCAGACGCCTGTAAATGCTAAGGGGAAGAACAGAATGACAACATTTTTGCCGCGGTAATCCGCCAGCGATACTTCCTTTTTGTCAGTTGTAAACAGCGTGAATTCAGGTGCGAGATCACCTGGTTGAATAGCACTAGCAGACATAGCAGTGGTTTTTAATGTGGAATGATATTTTACTGAGGGATATTCCTGTCATACATAATGCAAAAACGGGTTGAAAGTTCCTCTGCGCCCAAGGTTTTTTATCATTTGCCCGCGGTTGGCGCGAGCTGTATCTGCAGGACGGTCACTTTTTTGTTTCTTTGCACAGAAAATAGCGACATGCAGGCAGAAGAGAGAAGAGCTTATCTGGAATTACACATTGCCGTATTACTTTTTGGGTTCACGGCCATTCTGGGCGATCTGATTCAGTTGTCAGCGCTAATGCTGGTATGGTGGCGAGTGCTTATTACCAGTGGCAGCCTTTCTCCCTGGGCGAACGTTGCTAAGTTGTCGCGACAGATACCTGCCAAAATGTTGTTGGGCTATGCAGGTATTGGTGTGTTGGTAGCGCTTCATTGGCTTACCTTCTACGGAGCCATCAAGCTGGCCAATGCTTCTGTCAGCCTCGTTTGTCTCGCCACAACTTCCTTCATGACAGCCCTGATAGAACCTATGGTGGTCAGAAGACCCTTTCGGTGGCAGGAGCTGGGGATAGGTTTTTTGATTATACCCGGTATGCTGTTGGTGGTCAACGGACTTGACGTGAGTATGCTGGCAGGTGTTTGGGTCGGGCTGATAAGTGCATTGTTTGTATCCATATTTACAGCACTCAACAAGCGGTTTGTAACCCAGGCAACACCGGTACAGATAACGTTCATCGAACTGGGTAGTGCGTGGGTGTTTTTGAGCATTGTACTTTTGTTGATGCTAATCTTCGGATATGACCCGGGCCCCTTGTGGCCCGAAAGACAAGTTGACTGGGTATACCTGTTGTTATTGGCTCTATTGTGTACCAATGTTGCCTATCTTTTATCTATCAGATCGCTCAAGCATATTTCAGCTTTTGCATCGACACTCACGGTCAATCTGGAACCAGTTTACGGTATTGTGCTGGCCTGGTGGCTGCTGGGTGACGGCAACGAGCTCGATTCCTCCTTTTACTGGGGTGGTTTTATTATTATTTTAGCCGTATTTGCGTATCCCTTACTCAAGCGGAAAGGCTGGGCTTAAAGATGCCAGCGCATCAAGTCCGGCATCCTGAACTAGTCCAAGGCCTCGAAAAATAAAATATGCAAAAAAGTCATTTGTGAATGCATATTTTGTGCTTATCTTGCCATAAGAAAATAAGGATATTGGAGTTTCCGGGGTTGTTGCCAAATAACACTGGAACACTTCCTGCCTTAGTTTATTCTGACGGAATCAACTGCCGTTCTTGGCAATGATAGAGCTTTTATTGTAAGGGAAGGATTTTATGGTCAGAGCTGCGTGGTTTTGGTGGTTTGTTTTTATCGGGTTTGCCTGTGAGGCAGATCATGAACGGCGGGTCGACTATGCTGTTCAAGGGATAGACGTATCGCACTATCAGGCGCACATCGATTGGGAGGAAGTTGCTGCTGACGATTTTCACTTTGCTTTTGTCAAGGCTACGGAGGGCATGACGCACGTTGATGCCCGTTTTTGTCACAATTGGTCGGAAATCAGTCGATTGGGGATGCGAAGGGGGGCTTATCACTTTTACCGGCCATCGGTGCCGGCAACAGAACAGGCCTGGCATTTCATCAATTGGGTAGATCTTCACACAGGTGATTTGCCGCCGGTGCTGGATGTAGAGGTTCTGGACGGAGTACCTACGCCTATACTCCTGAACGAACTCCGTACCTGGCTTTCGATTGTAGAGCGCCACTATGGCATCAAGCCGATTATTTATACGAGTCTTACCTTTTTTAATCGTCATCTTGCCGGGCACTTCGATGAGTACCCGCTTTGGATTGCACGTTATGCAGGTCGGGAGCCTACGCTTGCCTGCGGTAGCGATTGGCATTTCTGGCAATATGCCAATAAGGGACGATGTCGTGGCGTGGAAGGTTTTGTTGATTTGAATGTATTTTTTGGAACCCATGAAGAGTTGGAGGCGGTCAGCCTGCCAGACAGGAGTGTTTACAGTATTTTTGGAGAGGAGATTAATTGGTAAGAGGAGCCTTTTGGAGGCGAATCCCGACTGCTTTTAATTTTTCGAAGAAAAATTAAAAGCATCGATTAACTGTCAGAAGCCTTTTAATACGACGTTCAGTGCGTAGTCAACATGGGGAAGGCAGGGTTGGTTGATGGGTGTATACAAAGGGATTTTCGACGAGTATACGCACGTGTATCTAGTTGATTTGCGGTTTTTTGCAGAGTTTGAAAGATTGAAAATCGACCAAGGAGAAGAACAACTGACCGGACACAACTGATTATTGACTATCTTTGTGGGCATTTTTGAAACAACCTTACAACCAGGCGTTGAAGCAATTCTTACCTCATTTCATTCGGCAGCAGTTTGAAGAAGGCAATCGTCATGGATACATGACGGCTTATACCCTGTTTGTTGATTTATCTGGTTTTACGCGACTAACGGAAGAGCTGATGCGTGAGGGAAAGCCCGGCGCTGAGCGCTTATCTGTTTTCCTCAACGAAATTTTCGAACCACTGGTTGCGCTGGTGTATGCCCGCAATGGGTTCATCCCCTATTTTGCCGGCGATGCATTTACGGCTATTTTCCCCCAAAAAAATCAAGAAGAGACCGGTGATGCTTTACTACATACGGCGCTCATGGCACGGCAGCTATTTGAAGGCCGAAGCCGCCAATTTGGCGGGCAGTTTACGGTAAGTATCAAAACGGGCCTTTCAGTTGGTGAGGTCGAGTGGGGCATTGTGGGAGCCGGTCCTCATGCCTTTTATTTTCGCGGCCCGGCTATCGATCGCTGTGCTTATTGTCAGACACTTGCAGGTGAGGGTGACATCATGGTAGATGAAGTCCTGCGTATGCAACTAAGTTTGCGGCCCAGTGCACTGGAGGAAGTAAGTTGGGGTGTTTTTAAGTTACTTGGACAGTGGCCCAAGATTGATATCCCCGAACAGGCGGTGCCTCTGCCTGCGCTCCCGCGGGAATTGGGACGTGTTTTTTTACCGGATGCGGTGATTGACTACACCGGAGAGGGGGAATTCAGAACAGTCATTTCCGTTTTTATTTCGTTTGAAGGGCTGGATACCTATGAGCTGCTCAACCGATTCACGACCATCATACTTGATCAGGTACTGGTGTTCTCCGGCTACCTGAAAGAGATTGATTTTGGAGACAAAGGCGGGCTGGTGACCTGTTTTTTTGGGGCACCTGTATCCTTTGAAAATAACCTGTCGAGGGCACTGGAATTTTCCCTGATTCTGCGGGAAGAGTTCAAATCATTGCAGGCCAAAAATGCCTATCACTATCGGATGGGCATGACTATAGGCACGGCATTTACGGGCATAGTAGGGGGGCAGGAGCGGAGTCAGTATGCAATTGTTGGTAATCGGGTAAATCTGGCAGCCCGTCTGATGAGTTATGCTGACTGGGGAGATATATTGGTGGACGAGGAGGTTGGCCGTAGCAAGGCTTTTCGTTTTGTACACAAAGGGGATATTCAATACAAGGGGATCAAGGGCAACGTACCTACTTTCAGTCTGCTGGGGCACAATTTTGACGAAAAAGCAACCTTTGGCAACAGTCCACTGATTGGCAGAGATGAAGAGCTGGCACAATTGCTGGATTTTGTGAGGCAGCTGACCGGCAATAAGACTGGTGGCCTTATCTATTTATACGGTGAGGCGGGCATAGGCAAAAGCCGGCTGGCATTTGAGGCGCGGCAGTTGCTGACTAAAGAGCAGGGCATCAACTGGCGCACCTGTCCTTCAGATCAGATTCTTCGCAAGCCTTTCAATTCATTTATATACCTGTTGAAAGAGTTTTTTGCTCAGTCACAGGAACGAAACGCACCTACAAATCAGGTGACCTTCGAGTCTCGTTTCCACGCATTGCGCGATCAGCTCGGGATCATGACTGATGTTCGTGCTTTGGGGCTGCTGGTTGAGCTTAACCGGACCAAACCCATACTGGCGGCATTGATGGGAGTTACTCATGAGGGATCTCTCTGGGAGCAGCTGGATGCTAAAGGGCGCTATGACAATACGATGTGGGCTATTATCAACCTGATTCTTGCCGACAGTCTGTGCCGCCCCGTGATTATAGAGTTGGAGGATATTCATTGGCTGGATGACAGTTCGCAGGAGCTGGTAATCGAACTACTCCGCATGATGCAGGGCTATCCGATCCTGCTGCTGGCCACTTCACGCTATAAGGATGACGGCAGTAAACCTCATTTTGTCAGCGATAAAAATACACTGCCAGTACTCGAGCTTGATCTCAACGCACTCACGCTCTCTGGTGTAAAGTCCTTTGCTGAACACAGTCTTGGAGGTCCAATCAGTAATGAGTACCTCGATTTGTTGGTGAGGACTACCAACAACAATCCCTTTTATCTCGAGCAGGTACTTGAGTATTTCAAAGAGAGCCAATTGCTGGTGATGGACAATGGGCAGTGGACGATCAGGGATAAGAATATTAAGCTGTCAAATTCCATCAACGCCATCCTGACAGCCCGCATCGACAGGCTGTCAACCATGGTAAGAGAGACGGTCAAGGCGGCAGCTGTTATCGGCAGAGAATTTGAACTGACCATCCTCTCTGAGGTTATGCGGGAGCAGATGGAGGTGGGTGCAGAATCAGCGGCACAGACGACACAATTGGTGCAGGAGCAGATTAAAACGGGCGAACAGGTTCAGATTTGGATGGCCATCAACGAGCTTCGGTATATTTTTCGTCACAGCCTGCTGCGGGAGGCTGTATATAGTATGCAGCTCCACACGCGCCTGCAGCAGTTGCACCAGCTGATTGCCAAGGCCATCGAGCGATTGTTTCCGGATCAGATAGAAGATCGTTATGTAGACCTGGCTTTTCACTATGAGCAGGCAGGCATCTACGAAAAAACCTGTGAGTATCTGCGAAAAGCAGCAGATTATGCCCGCGCCAATTACCAAAATCAGCAGGCATTGGAATTTTACGACCGCTTGCTGCAGAAGTTGGGAAGCCGGGTGAATGCTGAAGAAGAAATCAGCACACAGCTTAAGCGAGGGAAAATCTTACAGCTGATTGGCCAATGGACGGATGCTCGTCAGGCGTTTGAGCTGGCGCTCAAAAGGGCAAAACAGCACCGCGACGTCATGCTCATCGGCAAATCCAATAACAGCCTTGGTCATCTTTTGCTTCTGCGGGGCGACTATGATGCTGCACTGCAATACCTGCAAACAGCGGCCGGTCTGTTTGAATCTATCGATTACCACCGTGGATTTGCAAAAGTATACGGCGATTTGGGTACCCTGTATTTTCGCAGGGGCAGCTATGAGCAGGCCAAAGCTTACTTTGAGCAAAGCCTGAGTTCGGGCTACATACAATACAATACAAGCGCGGGCGCACAAATTATAGCCAACCTTGGGCTTACCTACATGAATCAGGGGCATTTTGATGAAGGCATACGCGTCATTGTAGAGCAGCTCAACCGGATTTCGCAGCAGGGAGAAAAGCAGAGTATGTCTATACTGTACACCAATCTGGGCATTATCCAGTTTGAAAAAGGGGATTATGACGCAGCGCTGCAGACCTATGAAAAGGGGCTTCAATTTTCAGAGGAATTGGGCAATAAGCAACTGACGGCTATTGCGGTAGGATGTATAGGTAATGTACACCAGCGGAAGGGCAATTATGCGCTTGCACTGGAGCATTTTCAGCGCGATTTGATTCTTTGTGAGGAAATTGGAGACAAGCAGGGGATAGCCATAGCCCTCGGCCTCTTGGGGGAACTTAATTCGGTCATGGGCAAGTCTGCAGAAGCCATCAGCTTTTTACACCAAGCTATGTCTTTGTGTGAATCCCTTGGTTATCAGAAGGGAATTGCCCGCGCGGCCAATACACTGGGTGACGTACATTATTTTTTGGGTGATTATGAGCAATCGATCCACTGGTATGATCGCGCCATCGAAGTAACCCGGGCTATCGATAACCGCCAGTTGCTGTGCGCCAGCCTGATAGAGAAAGGCCAGGTGTTGGGTGCCATGCAACGTACCGCCGAATTGGAGCGTGTATGTTTGGAAGCAGGTCGACTGGCTTCCGGCCTGGGCAATCGTGAACTTATTTTTGATGCCCGACTTTTGGGTGCTTTGTTGCTTTTCTATCAGGGACACCCACAGTCAGCGGCAGTTGAAATAAATGCACTCATCTACCAGGACGAACTAAGTTCCGGCCAACAAGCAGCCATTGCTTACGCCCGCCACATCATGGCTCCCAAGGATGAGGAGCTGAGAAAGCAGGCTGTCGAACACTATGTTCGGATGTATACGCAAATGCCGCACATCGTATACAAGACCCGCCTGAGACAGCTCGGGTATGAGGAATAACCTCGGTTTGGTTAGTATACTGCTTCGGTAATGCAGCGAATAGTATCGGTATCCCCCATAGTATAGTAGTGCAGACAAGGCACGCCTGCTGCCTTGAGTTCTTTTGACTGAGCGATACACCACTCAATGCCTACTTGACGTCTTGCTTCCGCAGAACCCGCAGTGGTGATAGCCTTTACCAGCTCTTCGGGGATGTTGAGGTAAAAATGTCGGGGGATAGAGCTCAGTTGGTGCAGCTTGGTGAGCGGCTTTAGTCCCGGGACGATGGGTACATCTATACCTGCTGCCCGGCAAGCAGCTACGTAATCGAAGTACTTCTGATTATCAAAGAACATTTGGGTAACAATATAATTGGCACCTGCCTCGATCTTTTGTTTGGTGTGCAACAGATCTGCCTGCAGGTTGGGGGCCTCGAAATGTTTTTCGGGATAGCCTGCAATACCTATGCAGAAATCTGTTTTTGCCCCATTCTCAATATTGTCATCCAGGTATCTGCCTTTGTTCATGTCTGCGATTTGGCGGACCAGGTCGATGGCGTATATGTTGCCTTCCGGCTCGGGGACAAAGTGGGTCTCAAATTTGCGGGCATCGCCTCGCAGTGCGAGCACATTGTTGATGTTGAGAAAATTGAGATCTATCAGCGCATTTTCCGTGTCATTGCGGGAGAAACCGCCACAGATGAAGTGCGGTACGGCATCGACACCATAGCGATGCATGATTGCAGCGCATATACCAACTGTGCCAGGCCGCTTGCGGATGGAAGCCTTTTCATAGTAACCGCTGGGTCTTTTGATATAGACAAACTCCTCGCGGTGGTAAGTAACGTCGATAAAAGGAGGCTTAAACTCCATGAGCGGGTCAAGGGTCGAGAAAATGGTCTGCATACTGCCACCTTTGAGCGGGGGGAGTACTTCGAAAGATACCAGCGTTTGCCCTTTGGCTTTGTCAAAATATTCGGTGACTTTCATGGAGTTACTACGTTTGTAAATAATCGGGTACGAAACAGTCCGAGGCGGCGTGTTGCCATGGATTGCTTTGGTTGGTATTGGTTGGATTATGTGGCTGGATGGGTGTTGCCTGAAGCAGGCTACAATGATATTATTAGCCAAAGATATGACATAGTTGGCGGGAAGTGTGGAAGCGCGGCAGCTTTTTGTCGACATTCAATAAGTTTTTACCAAACGGTGATTAACGGCAACCCTCTTACCATTGAAAGCGTTATGTAAGCGATTTATTATCGTCAGACCTGCCGGTCAGGCCGCGCTACCAATACCGGGTCAGAACTACAGAATCGTCAATTACACGCTTATGTCATCGGAAGGAAAGAATAAAAAATACTGGTGGATTATGGGGATACTGGTGCTCGTGTTATTAGGGCGTTACCTGTACATGAAACCTGCCCAAAAAGAGGGAGAGAAGCTACCGCCGCTGGAGGCAATCCGGCTTGACGGGCAGCCTTTTTCCCTGGAAAAAATGCGCGGCCGCTATGTCGTGCTCGACTTTTGGGGAAGCTGGTGCGGCCCCTGCCGGCGCGCCAATCCCGAGCTGGTAGCTCTTTACCAGCAATTTGGGCAGGCGAGTTTCGCCGATGCTGCCGGATTTTCGATCGTGAGCGTGGGGATAGAGGAGGATAAAGACCGATGGCTGAATGCCATCAATCGCGATGGCCTGGTATGGCCCGATCACATCCTCGACCTGTCGAGCAGCCTGCGTTTTTTTAATTCGCCCATTGCTGCAGCCTTTGGTATCCGGCAGGTACCCACCACCTATTTCATTGGTCCCTCTGGCGACATCATTGCGATCAACCTTCCCCCCGACCAAATCCGGAGATATCTGGAGACAAAAATGTGACAAATTGTCGCATATTGTTTTCTGGCAACATAATTGCAGCTATACATAGGTAATCGTTAAAAAATGAAATCGGTTATGAGTGAGAAAGAGCATCAGGAGACTACGGAACCTACTGCAGAACCTACTGTAAACACTGCCGAACAGGAGCAGGGGTCTGTGCATCAATCTGCAGATAATCAAGAGAATAAAGCGCCTTCGTCGCAGGAGAGTCTGCAAGCTGAAGTCGTGGAACTCAAGGATAAGTACCTCCGTTTACTGGCAGAGTTTGACAATTACAGAAAACGGGTGAGCAGGGAAAAGATTGAAATGATTAATACTGCCGCACAAGACACATTGTCAGCTCTCTTGCCGGTTTTGGACGATTTTGACAGGGCGAAGCGCATAGCTGAGCAAGAAGGCAGTACGGAGCCCTTTAGCGAGGGCATGCAGCTTCTCTACCATAAGCTTTACTCCGTATTGCGCCAAAAGGGGCTAGAGCCCATGGAAAGCAACGGCATAGCCTTCAATGCCGAACAGCATGAGGCGATCACGGAAATTCCGGCACCCACAGAGGAGCTGAAAGGAAAAATTGTAGATACCATCGAAAAAGGGTATTCATTACACGGCAAGATTATCCGCTACGCAAAAGTGGTGGTGGGCAAATAATCACGGCCAATTAATCCGGCAACTATGGCTGCAAAGAGAGATTATTACGAAGTGCTGGGGGTTCCCAAAAATGCTTCGAGCGATGATATCCGCAAGGCTTACCGCAAGATGGCCATGCAGTATCACCCAGACCGAAATCCCGATGACAAATCGGCGGAGGAGAAGTTCAAAGAGGCTGCCGAAGCCTATGAAGTATTGAATGATACGGATAAAAGGGCTCGGTATGACCGCTACGGCCACGCAGGCGTAGATCCCAATATGGGTGGCGGTGGCTTTGGTGGTGGAGGTATGACCATGGATGATATCTTCAGTCAGTTCGGGGATATCTTTGGTGAAGGTTTTTTTGGAGGCGGACGTCAGCAGCGGGGAGAAAGAGGTGCCAACCTTCGCATCAAAGTGTCGCTGAATCTGGAGGAGATTGCCAAAGGGGTTGCCAAAAAGATTAAAGTCAGGAAGCAGATCAGCTGTAGTCAGTGCAACGGGAGCGGTGCCAAAGATGCCAGTTCTGTGAGTACTTGTTCGACTTGCCGCGGTGCCGGCGTGGTTCGGCAGGTGAGGAGCACTTTCATGGGACAGGTACAGACAACGACCACCTGCCCCAGCTGTCAGGGTTCGGGACAAACGGTCACTGCTAATTGCTCCAAGTGCCGGGGTGACGGTCGCGTCTATGAAGAGGAAACCATAGAGATAGAAATCCCTGCAGGCGTGGAGGAAGGCATGCAGCTTAGCATGCGGGGTAAGGGCAATGCAGGCCGTATGGGCGGTGGGGCCGGTGATCTGTTCATCACCATAGAAGAAAAGCCGCATACATTTCTTCAGCGCGATGGTATGAACCTGATCCACGATCTGTACCTCAATTTTGCAGACGCAGCCATAGGCGCTTCGGTTGAAGTGCCCACGCTGGAGGGAAAGGTGAAAATCAAAATCCCTGCCGGAACGCAGGCGGGCAAAATTTTACGCCTCAAAGACAAAGGGCTGCCAAGCGTGCAGAACAAACATAGCCGGGGTGACCAGCTTATTCATGTCAATGTATGGACACCCAAAAAATTGACGGATGAGGAGCGGCGCCTGCTCGAGAAACTGCGGGAGATGCCCAACTTTACACCACACCCGGGTAAGGAAGACCGCAGCTTTTTTGACAGGATGCGCGA
>JAUMBM010000351.1:0-5039 GCA_032115735.1 Saprospiraceae bacterium | reverse complement strand
GTAACAGGATCGATCACGCTGACAATTTCCTCCTGTGCGCGACTGTCAAAGGAAGCTGTGAAGTTGCCATTGTACTTATACCGCTTCCGATAGTTGGAATTGGCCGACACCCCCCATGTTCCCGAGAAAGGGTAGATATTACCTGTAAGCGACAGATTGTAGTGGTCGCCCAGCGGAAAAAACCAGCCTATATTTTGCAGACCGAAGCCCCATTGGGGGGAATATTCATAATCGCGGGGAAAAAGCAGGCCCGAGCGGCGTCCTTTGGTCACGGGAAAAAAGCCAAAAGGCAGCCAAAGCGGCGTGGGAATCCCCATCACCTCGAGGTTGGAAGGACCGATGACAACCAGCTTGTCAGGGATGATTTTCTGCTTACGGCTTCGGATACCGAAATGCGGATCTTCGTGCGTACAAGTGGTAAAGATAGCATCCTCGCTGTAGATGATATCATAATCCGTGGTATCCACAGGATCGCCACTGATAAACTTAGAGCGGGCCGATCGCACCAGCACATCGTTTTGCTGTGTCACCGCATCAAAGATCATCCCCCGGCGGGTTTCAAAATTATAGGCCATTCGATTGGCCGTAAACTCCTTATCTCCCTCTTTGAAGAGCGGCAACTGAGACGGTTTGCCCAGACTGTCGGGAACGCTCTCAGCGGTAATCATGTTGGTGGCCCAATTAAGCTCTATATGTCCCGCCTCCAGCGTAATTGACTCGTAGGTGACCTTAGCTTTACCCCAGAGGTGGATTCTCTCTCCCTTGACATCGATCCGCATGGAATCCTCCGCAGCATAATCCACGGCCGCATCCAGTGAATCTTTGGAAAGAGAAAAAGAAGCTGATAGCTGAAGGCTTGAATCGCGCTGCAGGCTGTCAATCTGCACAGACGGCGGTGGCACCAACGTATCTGCTGCCGGCGAGCGAAATGCAGGCTGCTGAGCGTACAAATCCTGCAGGAGGAAGAGACAGCCCGACAGCGCCCACAAAAAAGCCTTACATATCTTTGATTCCAATCGACTAAATGCGTTAATTTTGCGTTACAATGGATATTATTCGCCTGAAGATGAAACAACCACAAAACAAGACCAACCGGCCCGTATTACCCCGCGCTTCAGCGAACCGCTACTCGCGCATAACGAGCCGTTTGTTAATTTCGCTGCTGTTTGTCAGCACTTTTAACATACAGCAAGTCCAATCGCAGGGCAAAAGTAACACAAACCCTTCACTTCCCCTACTACATACTGTGGTGATTGATGCAGGCCATGGTGGTCACGACCCGGGATGTGTGGGCAAAATCAGCCAGGAGAAGCACATAGCCCTCGCCATAGCCCTCGAGCTTCAGCGGCTTATCAACCAACAGTTTCCGGAAGTACGGGTCGTGCTCACCCGCGACAGGGACGTCTTTGTACCGCTGCATGAGCGTGCGGCCCTGGCCAACAGGCACCAGGCAAGCCTTTTCATCAGCATCCACTGCAACGCCATGCCCAGAAGTTCGGCCACCTACGGCTCAGAAACTTTTGTCATGGGATTGCACACTGCTGAGCATAACCTCGACGTAGCCAAGCGCGAAAACAACGCCATCCTGCTGGAGGCCAACTACGAGCGCAACTACGACTACAACCCCAACTCTCCGGAGGGGCATATCATGCTGAGCATGTTTCAGCATGCTTATATGGACCAGAGCATCCGCTTCGCGGAAAAAGTAGAAAGGCACTTTACGCATACCGCCCGGCGCAGGAGCCGTGGCGTAAAGCAGGCAGGCTTTGTGGTACTCAAAGAGACCACCATGCCGAGCGTACTCATCGAAGCCGGCTTCCTGACCAACCCGGCTGAAGAGCAGTTTTTATCGACAGCTGCCGGGCAACAACAGATTGCCCAGTCAATCCTAAGTGCTTTTCGGGAGTACAAGACAGATCTGGAGCGCGCCAACAGGACGCTGGTAGTAGCGCCGCCCACGCCCCCCGGTCAGGACAATTCCCCGCCCCCGGCACCCGCCCGTGAAATCCATTTCGGCGTACAGCTGGCGGCCACCAGCAGGCCCCTGCCTGCTGAGCGGTATAGTGGCATACCGGGCGTTGAGATTTATGAAGAAAACAGGCTTTACAAGTACCAGGTGCGCAACATCGCCTCACTGGAACAGGCTCAGCTCAGGCGCAATGAAATCCGAAACCGCGGATTTGCGGATGCCTTCGTTTTGGCCTTTCGCAATACGCAGCGAATCAAAATAGAGGAAGCGACACAACTGTCACAAGGTCAGTAGCACCTCTGCCTGAGCGCTGTCGCCCTATGCCCTGACAAGAGCTGCATGGCTGCGCGCGTTTCTGCGCATTGAGCCGGCATACATGTGCTACTGCTTTTACAGATAAGCAGGCTGCATTTTTGACATTCGGCCAACCTTTTCACCCTCTTTTACATTTTTAGCGCTACCTTTGCAGCCTTATTCGCCACCAAAAATCGGGCAATGAAAAAAGAAGTAGGAATTGGAATACTGGCTTTGCTTGCCGTGAGCCTGTCGCTTTGGGGATATAAGTTTATCCAGGGTTCCAATATTCTCAGCAGAAATATCGAGCTCTACGCCTATTACGACAATGTAGGCGGCCTACAGATTGGTACACCTGTACAAATCAGCGGTGTCACGGTAGGTGCAGTTTCGAAAATTGATCTGGATCTGGCCAGCCGCAAAGTCCGGCTGACCCTCAACCTGCAGAAAGACGTGCACGTACCCAAGAGCACGCGTGCCGTCATCGTTGTTACCAGTTTTTTAGGTGGCCAGGCCATTTACCTCGAGTATGACCAAACCTGTCAACCGGGTGTTGACTGTGCCCAAAAGGGAGATGTTCTCACCGCCGTCAAGCGGGGCATGCTGGAATCGACATTGGGTGAAGACGCCATTGACGGTTATATGGAGCAACTTACCCGGGGTCTGAACCAGGCGATGGACACTCTCAATCAGATACTTTTGGGAGAGGACAGCAACTCCCCTATAGCGGTCAGTGCGAGAGACATACAGGCTACGCTCCTCAATCTCAAGTCTGCCTCCGGCAAGCTCGACGGTCTGCTCGGCAGTGCGGGTCCCAATCTCGTTGCTACATCCGGTGATCTGCGCAAGCTCACTGCCACTTTTGCTGCACAGCGCGAGCATTTTGCTTCTATTGTTGGCCAGACAGATTCCATCACCCGGCAGCTGAGCCGCGCCGATCTGGAAAAAACGATTGCCAGCCTCAATCAAACACTTACCGACCTGCGCACCACACTTCGCACGACCGACCAGACCGTTGGCAACGTCAACGGGCTAATCACCGGCGTAAAACAGGGGCAAGGCACCTTGGGCAAAATGGTTGTCGACGATCAGCTGTACCAGCAGCTCATGTACATGAGCCATCGCATAGACTCGCTTGTCAATGATCTTCAGCAGCATCCTTACCGCTACATGCCGCTGAAGTCCCGCAACCAGGTAAGGCGCTATGACCGGCAGGACAATCAGGAGTAAGATGGCCGTATGAAACCGCTCGCGCTCACATGCTTCTTTAGTCTGCTTCTCTGGAGCAGCAGAATGGTAGCGGGCGAGACGCCGAGGATAATTCATATAGATCCGGAGGACAGTAGTCAAAACTGGATGATTACCCAGGCCGCCGGTGGTTCCATGTTTTTTGCACAGACGGAGGGACTCAAGCAGTTTGACGGCCAGCAGTGGCTCCTGCACTCCCTTCCCCACAAACAGATTGTCAGGGCCGCTGAAGCGGATGACAGGGGGCGCATTTACGTAGGCGGCTATGCTGAATTTGGCTTTTGGCAGGCCACCCAAGGACAGCCACTAGCTTACACTTCGCTGAGCAGCCAGCTACCTTCTGACAGGTCAGCGGAAGAAATCTGGCATATTCTTTTGCTGAAAGACCGGCAGGGTGTAATTTTTCAGTCGTTTTCGACGATTTACTACTACGATTTTAAGCAGGTGCATGTTATTGACCCGCCGGACAACATCATGTTTCTGCAGCAGGCAGGCGGGCGTATTCTGGCACCAGTCATTGGTAAAGGTCTGTACGAATGGAGTCTGCAACGGGGCTTCCGTCTGCTCGAAGGCACTGAGCGGCTGCCTGCACCACGCATCAAGGGACTGCTGCCGACCCGGGATGGAGGCATCATCATAGCAACCGAGCAGCAGGGGCTGTGGAGCTACCGCAACGGGCAGTTACAACCCTGGCGCAACGAAGCAGAGGCCATTTTCAAAAATTGCCAGATCAACCGGGTTACCCGCCTGCGCAACGGACAATACGCCTTTGGCACCATTCTTTGCGGGCTGATCGTGCTGGATGAAGCGGGAAAAATGCAGTTTCAGCTCGAGCAGCGCAACGGGCTTCAGAACAACACGGTGCTGGCACTTTACGAAGACCGGCAGGGAGACTTGTGGGTAGGCCTCGACCAAGGGGTAGACCTTGTTGCTTTCAGTAATCCGCTGCGCTACTACACCGACAAGTACGGACAATTGGGAACTCTCTACACAGCTGCACTGCACAACCGGACAGAGCTCTATGTAGGCACCAACCAGGGGTTGTTCAGAAGTCGCCGCACAGACGGCATCAGCCCTTCGTTTCAGCTCATCGACGGCACACAGGGGCAAGTCTGGGAACTTAGCTCCCAAGGCAGCGGTCTGTTTATCGGGCACAATGAAGGTGCCTTCGCGCTGGAAACCAACCAACTGCGGCAAATATCAACCGTCACTGGTGGCTGGCAGATGCTGCCCGTGCCCGGCCGGCCGGGCTGGGCCATACAATCGACCTACACAGGATTGGTCGTTCTGCGGCAGGATGCACAAGGTCGGTGGCAATTTTCGCATCGGCTCGAAGGACTGTTGGCGCCGCTGCGACAGATGGCTTTTGATAAGGATGGCCACCTATGGGTGGTACATGCCTCGCGCGGGCTATGGCAGCTCGAACTTTCGGAAGATCTCCGCCAGATAAGCCAACAGAGAGCCTGGACACAGGAGAGCGGGCTGCCCGACACCTATGCTATGTCACTCACCCGCTTACAAGACAAAC
>JAUMBM010000350.1:0-2809 GCA_032115735.1 Saprospiraceae bacterium | reverse complement strand
ACCTCCGTACGTTGGTTCGTCGATAAACTATCTGCTGCTGCTATGGGCAGTGACTTCCCGTACCCTTTGGGTATCACCCTGCGGTAATCGATACCCATATCTATAAGGCTTGTCTGTATGCTTCTCGCCCGCTGCATAGTTTGATCAATGGCCTTAGAATGGTGCATACTCCTGTGCGTATGACAGCTAACCTGTATGCCCATTCCAGGATGGGTCTGCAGCAGCCATTGTAAGTAGGCTACGATCATCAATCCTTTGTCCGTTAGGTCGGTGCCATTGTCATGAAAGTAAAAGTCATCAATAACAAAACGTGCACCCTCATACATCCGCCTA
This sequence comes from Saprospiraceae bacterium, assembly GCA_032115735.1. Taxonomy (GTDB): domain Bacteria; phylum Bacteroidota; class Bacteroidia; order Chitinophagales; family Saprospiraceae; genus JAUMBM01. The sequence goes on along the minus strand of JAUMBM010000350.1, from coordinate 2,476 downwards.
AAAGTGAGTGTTACCTGTTGCACGGCTGACAGTGGCTGGCTCACATCTTCAACATCTTCCAAGAGGCGAACATCTTCTCTGCTTTCAGCCCAGTCGCTAAGTTTTTCGTCCTTAACTGACTGAATTTGTGCGTAGTCATGTAGTTCTTCTCCCAGTTGTGTGTACATTTTTTCGTGTATGTAGAGCTCTACTGCCTCTGCCGTGAGCTCCTTCATGTTTTGGTATCCCTGATCCGGAAGTAAGTCCAGCGGGACGGACAAATTTTTGATAATTTTTTCTGCCTCCTCCCTCTCTTTTTCCGACAGCTTCATCAACGCCACTTCAGAAGACTCCAACCTGCCTGTCAGATCTCTGAAAACAGAGGCAGCAATTGAATCCCAGTCGCTTTCGTCCATATTGCTGTACAATTGCTGCGATCGGCTCCTTCTCAGATCATTCAAAAAACTATCTATCAACCCCCTTACTATACGATCCTCTTCCAGCAAATGCACAAATCTGGTGAAGCTATCCTTGGACATTTGACGGCCTACGATGGCATCATAAACCTCCTTATAAGATCCGATTTCATTATCTTCCCATTCGTGCGCCGACATTTCCCGCACTCTGTAAGCCAATTGGGGTAACTTGATTTCATACCGCTCGCGCAATACCGCCATCTGCCTGCCTACTTCCTGCAGGCGTTCCTGCCTGAGCTTTATGGTATCTTCTCTTTGGTAGTAATCTGTAGAAAGCGACCCAAGCTGCAGCCAGTTAATTACCGGATCCACTACCTCTTTCTCCGCATTCAGCAGCACAGGAGCGCTGAAATAGCCGGGCTTTCGCCCTTCCACGCTCACGATAGCTGCTACTGGCAGGAGCGCACAAAAATTACCGAGCGGGTCAATGTATAAGGGCTTCACATGTCCTGTTTTCAGTTCCCGCATGTACACTTCCACATCTGTATTGTCACTGAACACAGGCATCTGACAGCTACCCCTCAGTACCTGCATAGGCTTGGCGGCCGCATTATCCGGCAGTGCCTGCCACCTGGGTCTGGTATTGCCGAGGCTGTCTGTTTCCACCATCACCAAATTTTTCCCATCCGGGAAAAGAGCCAGGCGCGGCCCTTGGGGGCTGGATGATGGCAAGAAAACCTTCACCTCCGACGACCTTTCCCATTGATTAGTGCGAATATTTTTACGACTCATTCGCAACATTCGGCGACCATCGGCATAAGACTCGTAGTAGAGTGTCTCTTCATCGGCCGCCAGCAAGGGCGCTATGTCATTTTGGGCAGAATTGATGCCCGCCCCCAGGTTCTCGGGCTTTGTCCAGTGGCCATCCGCTGTACGGACAGATTTGTATATATCCTGCCCTCCAAATCCTCCTTCCCAATCGGCACTGAACAAGAATACCGACTTACTGGCGTCCAAAAAGCAGTACCTGACCTGCGCCCAGTCGCTGACCTCAGCTATGTGAATCGAATCGGTGAGCTGCCACGCGCGCCCTGCACGCTGCGCGATGCGGGGGGCTAAGCCCTTTTCAGGACTAAAAAGAAGCAACCAGCTGCCAGCAGGCCCGGCAGCAGCAATACCATCTGTCAGGCGGCTATTGACGGTAGCTCCGAGGTGCATCGCGCCGCCCCAGCTACCGTCTTCCTGACGTTGCAGCATCCATATATCGTTGGCGTTGGCAGTCCCCATATTGCGTGGATTTCCCTGGTTAACCAGAAAGAGCAGGCCACCATCCGGGCTTACCACAGGTGAATGCCACACGCCTGCGGGCAATGAATCTACCAGCCATTTGCCCGGCACCTGAGCCTTTAGCACACAACCCGGCAGCAGGCTCATTACCATTGCAACGCTGTATAAAAAGTGTTTAAGGTTAATCAGTATTTGATGCATATATTTTTAGGTTCGGTGAAAAAACGAAGTGCTTCCCACCCGCCTTCGCGCCCAACACCTGATTGCTTTACCCCTCCGAAAGGCGTGCGCAGGTCACGCAACATCCAGCAATTGACCCACACAATACCGGCCTCCAGCCGCTCTGCCAGCCGATGCGCCCTCCTCAGGTCAGCTGTCCACAGCGTAGCAGCCAGCCCGTAGAGGCTATCGTTGGCCAATGCAAGCGCCTCCGCCTCATCGTCAAATGGCTGCAGCGTCACCACGGGTCCGAAAATCTCTTCCTGATTCGTGCGGCAACTATTGGACAATCCCTCCACGACGGCTGGCCGCAGATAGTACCCGCCGGCCAACTCGCCTTCAAGCTGTACACGCTCGCCACCACACAGGACAATACCTCCCTCTTCACGCGCCAGCGCCAGATAGGACTCCACTTTATCGCGATGCGCCGCAGATACCAAGGCCCCCTGATCAACCGCGGGATCCAGAGGATCTCCTACCCGCAGGCGGCTCACTCTGGCCACCAATTCATCCCTGAAGCGGGCATAAATACTTTTTTCAACCAATACCCTAGAGCCACAAAGGCATATCTGCCC
>JAUMBM010000349.1:0-4545 GCA_032115735.1 Saprospiraceae bacterium | reverse complement strand
GCCGGCGTTTCCGTGAGCGCGCGCAGCGCCTGCTCTTCCGTCAGGCCATGCTCCATGGCTTTGCGCAGAGCGGGCAAAAAATCTGCCGGCTTGTCGAGGCCGTTGGTCGTGAGCGCAAATTCGATGCCGGCAGCGGCCACCTTGGCAGCGTTGGCCGGTGCCAGCTCCCAGTGGCGGAGCTGCTCGAGGCTGATAGACAGCGCATCGTAGGGATCCCGCACCTCATACGCCGCCGGAAACTTGAGTGGCAGCACAAAGGGCATATTCAGCGCCTTGAGCGGCTCCAGCCGCTGGTACTCATCTCCGGTGCCTTTGAGAATGTAGCGAATCCCAAACTCGCGCCCCAGCGCCCCTGCCCGCAGGGCATCCTGCCAGCTGTCGATGGCAAAAAGCTGCGGCAGCGCCTGCAGCTCATTCCAGGCCTCCAGTGAAAAGTTGACCTCTTCCTGCTGGTTGCGGTACCATTGCCCGTCGTAATACGTCTGTCGGAGCAGTGCGATCACACCCATCAGCGAGCTGGGATAGTCCTGGGTGGAGCTACCCTTGCGGAGTGACAGGCCGTGTGCAGCCCTCGGGATGAGGATGCTGGTATGCGGCGCCTCAGCCCCCAGGCTTACAAAGGCAGCCGACCCGCGGCTGATTCCGTCGAGCTGCTGCGACAGCAGCGCGCCGAAGCCCTGCTCACGCAGCGGCTTGGCCGTTTTTTCGTCATGGCGAAAAACCTCATGCGCCTGAAACTCTGAACGGATGGCCTCATTCCACGCGTAGGCCCCCTGCTTAGACGTCAGCGGCTGTTCGCCCCGCTGCCGGCGGCCGGCGGCGGCGGTACCTGACGGGCTCTCGGGCATACCGTAGTTGCTGTACAGATCTATAAAAGAAGGATAAATATAGTAACCGCTAAGGTCGACTACTACCGCCCCGGCCGGCACTTTTACCGAAGAGCCCACCGACACAATCCGGCCGTCGCGGATGATCATGGTGGCATCTTTCATGACTGTCCCCGCTTTGGAGACAATCGTAGCGCCCGTAAATGCATACCACCCCTCGCGGTGGTCGTAGACCCCGTTGTAGGGGAAGGTCTCCTGCGCCTGCAGCTTTAGCAGCAGCAGCAGAACAGACAAGAGTAATCCGATTTTTTTCATACTAGCTCCATTAATTTGACTGGCAGTGCCTTGCTGCCGCAGCGGCCCTGTAGTTGTGGTAAAAAAAACACAGAGCGCCTGCCCGCAGGGCAGCCGGCACAGCAGCATACGCGGCTCGACAAAACAATCGCTAAAGTAATGAAATAATATAGTGTGCAACTATGTAGCACAGATAATAAGCAGCGAAATGCGCAGAATTTGGCACAAATAACTTTGCAGCCGTATCTTTAGGTTTCATTATCGATGGCCTGGCCATCCGCCTGTAAGTATTATGAGCAAAGAGTCTTTTTCAAGTAAGCCGCTGGTGCTGGTCACCGGCGGCACCGGCCTCGTAGGTTCCTACCTTCTCCGCTACCTCATCCGCGATGGACAGGCCGTGCGGGCGCTGCGCCGTCCCGGCAGCAGCATACAACTGGCAGGGGAAGCTGCAGGGCAGGTCGAGTGGGTAGCAGGTGACCTGCTGGATCCCGGCAGCCTTGAAGATGCCCTCGAGGGCGTCGATACGGTGATTCACGCTGCCGCCCTCGTCTCCTTTGCCCCCGGCGATCGCGATGCCCTTGTGCGCATCAACCGCGACGGGACGGCCAACCTCGTCAATGCGGCACTTTATCAGGGGGTGAAGCGATTTATCCACCTGAGCTCCGTGGCTGCGCTCGGTCGCAAGTCGGGCGATGAGCCCGTCGATGAGTCGACTGCCTGGCAGTTTACCCCTTCGCTCCCGCGCTACAGCGTGAGCAAGTTTCAGGCAGAGCGGGAGGTGTGGCGGGGGCAGGCCGAAGGTCTCTGGGTGGCCGTGGTGTATCCAAGCCTCATCTTTGGCAGCGGCTGGTGGAATGCGGGCACCAATCGCATGTTTTCGCATGTAGACCGCGAGCTTCCTTTTTATCCGCCCGGTGCCAATGGCGTTGTGGATGTACGCGATGTCGCCCGGGCAGTCATGCTGCTGCATCAGCAGGGGCAGGATGGCGACCGCTATCTGCTCAACGGCCACAACATCAGCTACCGCGACCTCATGGTGCAGATTGCCACGGCGCTTGGCCGTAAGGCGCCGCGGCTGCCCATGCAGCGCTGGCAGGCGCGCCTGCTGCTCGTCGGCGAAGCTATCCGCAGCCGCCTTTTGCGGCAGCCGGCGCTCCTGACGCCGGAGACGGTGCGCAACTCTTTCCAGCATTTTTCGTACAACAATGAGCTCTCGCGCCGGCAGCTGCAGCTCAGCTATACGCCTATTGAGCAGACTATCAGGGAGACGGCCGCGCAGTACCTCGAAGCGCAACAGCAGCAGACGGCCTTTGGCCTGCTGCCCCTGCTGTAATCAGGTGCGAAAATCGGCCGCCGTGTATATCATTCGGAAAAAAATCTGCGTTATACGACCATAAGACCTCAGCGGTCATCATAAGCATGGGCAAGAAAACAATACTGGTCATCGTCAGCCTCCTGGGCTTGGCAGTCGTCAGCCTCGTATGGATGCAGATGCGGCTGATACACTTGTCTATTGGGGAGAACGAGAAGCGGTTTGACAACAGTGTTTTTACAGCCCTGTCTGCTGTGGCCAACAGGCTCAGAGAGGCCGACCAGCGGAATCTTTTCAATTACTCCATGAACGGCTTCGTGGCCAATTACTACAAAACTGCTGGCGACCCCAATGCAGCCCCGCTACCCGCCGTTAAGGACCGTACCAATGATGAAGCACTCCTCGACCAGCTCATGCTCCAGTTTACAGATACCTGCAATTGCCTCAACTGCAATCGTATACGATTGGAAAAAGGAGGAGGTCTCCCTGCTGATATCTACCAGGATCCCGATATCCCTGTGGCGGAGCGAATAGAGATAGCCCATCTTCGGGCAGCAATTGAGCAGGAGCTCCACAACAATGGCATACATACCGACTACCTCTACGGTGTTTACAGCAGGGCCCAAAAGGGCTTCGTCATCTACAACGGCAACTTTGTAGCAAGTGACGGGCGGGGCGGAGAGCGCCTCCCCAATGCGGAAGCGGTGATGAGCTCCAAGTATCGGGCGACGCTTTTTACCAACAGCAGCAACGAGCCCGAAGGGCTGCTTATGCTCTATTTTCCAAGCCGCTCCAGCGTGCTGTGGAGCAGCCTTTGGCTGCATTTTACCGGGGCGCTGCTTTTTGCCCTGCTCATCGTGCTGCTTTTTGGCTATACCATTGTCGTTATCTACCGGCAAAAACGAGTTTCGGAGATGAAAAATGACTTCATCAACAACATGACCCACGAGTTTAAGACGCCCATAGCGACTATCTCCCTGGCCTCCGACAGCATACTGAGCCCCAAAATAGCCGGCAATCCCGAAAAAGTCGCCCGCTTTGCCCATATAATAAAACAGGAAAATAAACGTATGAATAGTCAGGTGGAGAAGGTGCTGCAGATGGCCCTGATCGACCGAAGCAATTTCAAGCTGAGGTTTAGCCAGGTTGATCTGCATGATGTAATCCGGGGAGCTGTCGAAAATATCGGCCTGCAGGTCGAGCGCCGGCAAGGGAAGGTGCACATGCTGCTGCAGGCCAGGCAGCCGGTGATCGAGGCCGACCTGACGCATGTCTCCAGCATCATCAACAACCTGCTTGACAACGCCAATAAATACTCTGCCGATGCCCCTGACATAACGGTGTCTACCCACAATGTAGCCGGTGGGGTAGAGGTCGTCATTGCAGATAAGGGTATCGGGATGACAAAAGAGGACCGAAAGCTCATTTTTGACAAATTTTATCGCGTGCACACTGGTAACCGACATGACGTAAAGGGCTTTGGCCTCGGCCTCAGCTATGTGAAAGCGATGATGCTTGCACACCGGGGACATGTCGACGTCAAGAGTGAACTCGGTAAGGGGAGTAGCTTCACGCTGTTTTTTCCCTTCAAGGCCGCTGCCGGTAATCGTGCTTTTGATGCGGCGGAGGTGGAAGACGACGTAACATTTAATGGTTGAAAAAAGCGATGTATGGCTTTTAAGATTCTTTTGGTTGAAGACGATCAAAATTTTGGCGATGTACTCTGCTCCTACCTGGAAATGCATGACTACGACGTAACTCTTGCAACCGACGGGCAGAAAGGGTTTGATGCTTTTCAGCGGGATAATTTTGATATGTGTATCCTGGATGTGATGATGCCGGTAAAGGACGGATTCACGCTGGCTCGTGAAATACGGGCCACCAATACTGCTGTACCTATTGTTTTTCTCACCGCCAAAGCGATGAAGGAGGATGTGGTACAGGGACTCAAGCTGGGCGCTGATGACTATATCACCAAGCCTTTTAGCTCCGAAGAGTTGCTGCTGAGAATACGCGCCATCCTCAAGCGTACACAGTCCGGTGGCTCCGAAAAAGAAGACCGCAGCGAGTTTCAGATCGGGCGTTACTACTTCAACTTCCCCCTGCGCATCC
>JAUMBM010000348.1:0-4977 GCA_032115735.1 Saprospiraceae bacterium | reverse complement strand
GAGCGGCCTGAAGCCGGTGATTATGGGCTTCAGATGGGTATATACAGCGGCTACGATAATGCGCTGCGCCAGATTGCTCTGCTTCAATCCAAAGGCTTTTCCAACATATTGCTAAGCATACAGCCCGGTGAGGATAATGAGCCCATGTTCAAGGTGATTCTTGGACCATTTATCAATGAAAAAGCTGCATTGAGTATTCTCCAGCAAGTACGGCAGCAGCATCGGCTCACGGCTTTTATGATTCGACTGAGTGAGCTACGCTAGCTGCAATATTACGGGCCTATTGAATGGTAACGGATCCGGAGACCCCCTCGAAGCGCAAAATAGCTTCGTTCTTATCGATAACTTCGTAAGGAGTAGGTTGGTTGTGGAATTTTACCACTGCCTGTTTACCCGATTCTCCTTTTGCGGTGAAGCAAATCTGGTAGAGGGTATTGCCGGGAGCGACACTTATACCTTTAAGGCTGTCATCAATCCAGGCGGCGGTTAGCATACCCTGTACTGTCTGTCTGCTGCCAAAATCGTTATTGTCTAAGCTGGCAAGTTTGAAATTTTTAACCGACTGGTACTCCAACAAAGCGGGATCCCAGTGAATCGAGTATTGCATGCCGATCAGCTGCTCAAAGCCATTGGCTGTGACATCCAGACACAGCTGACTGTTTCGGGCTGCACTTGCCTTGCCGATGGTCAGTTGTAGTGTGCGGCTGGTAGTCGTAGGGGTTTGGCCGGCTGCGGGCATTGCATCGTTTAATTGATCGACTGCCGGCCTGCTCATCGTTTCTGCAGGGGTCTTATTGTCGGCCATTTGGCGCGCTGCCAGGACAGCGGCAGCTTGTTCTTCGGTAGGTTCCTGCTTGCAGGCTGACAGCAGGAGTGCAGTTGCAGCTATCCAAAAAAATAATGTTCGGTTCATCAAGCTCGTTTTTTTGCAAAAATAGTAGTAATTTGCGTTATTTATGGACTGTAAATAGCATTCGTTTGTTGCATGCAGCGGTTGCAGCCCAAAGCAGGCTTCAAACTCGGGAATTCTGAAGCTGCTGTTCGTACACAATTTATTACTTGAACCTATGACAAGAGTATTAATTCTCTGCTTTTCGCTACTGCTCACCGGCTGCGTAAGTATGCAACGCTACAGCCAAATGGAGCAGGATATGTTCCTGTACAAGAAAGAGGCACTTTTACTTGACAGTCTTCGGGCTGAAAATATAAATCTGCAGGAGGAGTTGGATGCAACTACCCGTGATCTCAGGCAGGCCAACAGGGAGCTTGATGCGTTGAGCGGACTGAATGCCAACCTTAACGCCAACTATGAAGGGTTGCTCAATCGTTGTGACCAAGACAGGGCAGATCTCGAGCAGGCACTCTATCTGTCGGGGCTTGAAATTGCAACACTTCGCGATTCCATAGTTCGGTACAGACAGGCAGTCAATAATGACAAGGGACAGGATGATGAATGGTATGCAGAGCCCGCTTATGATGTTAACTACCCTCTGACAACCGGTCAGCCAAAGGAAGTCCGACCTGGCTATACAAGTTCTGGTAATATGCAGTCTGTCGATGGCCGGCCTGCCGGGCCTGCCTCCAATACACCGGCCTATCCGCCGGCCTATGTCCAGCCGCAAGGGGCTCGTACAGACTACACAGCTTCTGGCAATGCGCAACCAACTATAGGAGCCGTGCCGTCTGTATCAGCTGCCTATGTGCAGCAGAAATTGTCAAGTATGCTTTTACGCCGTTCCGAACTCGCCAGCGTATTGCAGATGGAATTGAGCGGATTTGCGGAGACAGATGTGCTCATCACGGATGCAGACGGGAAAGTGGTTCTCTCCCTGTTTTCTCCGGTCATTCTCCCTGCAGGTGAGCGGCAACTGACCAATATTACCCGCCGGGTAAGTGCGATTATACAGCGCTATGAGGATTTTATGGTCTCTGTAGAAGGTTTTAGTCCTCATTCGATAGAATACGCGGATAATCTTAGACTAAGTACTGCTCAGGCCATACGGGTATCTGCACTGCTTGCTGACTACGGTGTCAATCCTACAGATTTGGCTGCCTTAGGATATGTTACACCCAGAGGAGAAGAAGAATATTATTACCAGACATCAGATCCCGGCCGATTGCAGCGGGTTGATATCGTATTTACGCCCTACTGGTTCGAGTTGTTTGAGCCGTAGGGGGAGGTTTGTTTTGTCATGAATTCCTGGAGGTGGTCAGCTGCCCGGGGAGTTGGATTGCAGGCGATGCTTCATACAGCATACTTACGGGTATCATTGCCTCGTTAATGGGAGGAAAGGCGGCTAATAATTTACAGGACTTGATAAAAAGGATTATCTTTTTGTTGGCAGCGGTATCTTCATGGACAGTTCCATTGTCTGCACAATCCTGTGCCTGGCCACCGAATCCGTTGCATACTTTTCCTGCAGACAGTATATTTGGCCAAATCGAGGTTCCTGTGGTTGTACACGTTGTATGGCGGCAGGGTTCGGAAAATATCAGCGACGAGCAGATACAGTCGCAGATTGATGCGCTAAACAGGGATTTCAGCGGGATGAATGCTGATCGCGAGCAGGTGATGCAGCCTGTTTTTCGACAGTTGATGGCAGATACGGAGCTAGTCTTTCGGCTGGCAGAAAAAGATCCACAAGGTCAAGCCAGCAGTGGCATCGTACGACGGCAGACGTCCATTGCCACTATTGCAACGGCTTATGCGGGAGATGGGCGTCGCCGGGTATGTTATGAGGAGCTGGGGGGTAGTGATGCCTGGCCGAGCGACTGTTACCTCAACATCTGGGTTGCCGCTTTTCCTGCAGGATTGGCGGGGCAGGCCAGCCAACCCGGGCAGTCACCGGCAGCGGAGGAGGGAGTCTTCATTGCGCCCTCGCGATTTGGGCAAACGGGTACGGTGTCTCCTCCGTATCATCTGGGGCGGACGGCAACACACGAGCTTGGGCACTATTTCGACTTGTTTCACCTTTGGGGCGAGGATATAGCAGCGAGCTGTACGGGTGATGACGGTGTGGGAGATACGCCCTGTCAAAGCCTGTCCTATCTGGGGATGTGTCCCCAGGGGGCTGGTTTTACCTGCGGTACGCCCGATATGACTCAAAATTTCATGTCGCTGAGCGAGGACGCCTGCTTGCTTTTTTTTACTCCGGGACAAAAAATGCGTATGCGGCAGGCCATTGCGCAATGGCGACCGGGATTTTTGCCAGGCAGCGGTTGTCTGGTCAGTCATACTGCTGAAATCGAAGCTGTAGATGATGCCCCGTTGCGTAGATGCAGTTTGCAGGAGCAATCTTTGTGGCTGGTATTGGAAGTCCGAGAGCAGTGGGAAGTACGGCTTTGGGCGATTCACGGGCAGCTCACGGGCAGTTGGGCAGGAAGCGGACCGGTAAATGAACATCACCCGTTACCGCAGCTGACATCGGGGATGTATGTGCTGCAACTGAGAGCAGGCGGTATTATTTATACCAAAAAGCTTATATTTGTAGAGTGAGAGGGAGCTGTTGAATATTGACTTTCACGCGATCTATTGTTCCGAAAGGCAGCTTCCTGCGTGCTCCCGTCAGTGTTGTCTAACCAATTCTTTGCACCTAATAGTTTTACGCGAGGTATCATATACAAAGCATATGTACACAAAAAATAAGCTAGCGATTTTTCTGTTATTGCTCAGTGCCGTTGTTTCAACCGCTGGCTGCAAGCTCGGTACGGCATTGCCCGAAAAAGAAGAAGTCATGCGCATTCAGTTGCGCAAAGATGCCTGTTTTGGAGAGTGCCCTGTATTTACACTTACGATCTATTCTACGGGTAGGGCGACGTATGCGGGGGAACACTATACGCCTCTCTTAGGGCTGCATGAAACCCAGCTTGCTGATGACCGGTACAAGTCGCTGGTTGCAGCTTTTGCGGATGCCAACCTTTTTGATCTCCCCAGCCTCTATAAAAGTGAGATCCCCGATTTGCCAGTGGTTATGCTTCGCTATGTAGATGAGCGAGGAGAGATGAAAGAAATCATGGGTAGGGAAAACAGGCCGGAGGTCGTTATGGAGCTGGAAGGGATGCTGGACGCATTTATTGATGAAGCCAGCTGGAAGCAGGTGATTTCTAAAGATACAGGGCTGCCTGTAGGAACCATAACCAATCAGATCATCGTTGAGTTGGCACCTGATATAGATCCTCAGGTATGGAAGCAGGCGTATACCAAGCAGCAGCTTGAAATACTTGAGCAAGTGGCGCCCAGCCAGCCTCTGTGGCTGGTAACTTTTGATGAGAACAAAATGACAGGCACTGAGATGCTTGCTTTTTTGCGAAAAGACCCCAATGTATTCAGGGCTGAATTTAATAAGCAAGTGTGGGGCAGGTGAGCGTGATTACGAGGCGGTAGTTATCGGGGTCAGCGTAGTTGCGGCTATGCGACGGATTTGAGGAATCACAACAATCAGAAAAAGACAAGCAGTGTACACCATTGATTATCCAAAACGCGTCCGCTACGGAGAAACCGACCAGATGGGGTATTTGTACCACGGCGTATATGCACAGTATTACGAGATTGGGCGCGTAGAAATGCTTCGAAGTCTTGGCGTCACCTACAGGGATATGGAAGAAAAGTTCGGCATACTGATGCCGGTTATGAGCCTGCAGATGCGTTTTGTTCGGCCTGCGCTGTATGATCAACTATTGACTATTCGCACCACTTTGCGTGCACTTCCTGTAGATACGATTATCTTTTATGTTGATATTTATAATGAAGATAAGAAGTTAGTGAGTGGGGGGTCTGTACGACTCTGTTTTATTGATCGGGAGACGCGCAAGACCATTGCGGTACCGCCTTATTTAGTGGATATTCTACGGCCATTCTTCGATGAAGCATAAATACTTTGATCCGGCTTATTGGGAGCGGTGGTTTTGGGACCTGCCGATGGTAGTAAGAAGCATAGAGTGGAGTAAGACCCGTTCATTGCCGGGTTTTTTCCATGT
>JAUMBM010000347.1:0-5315 GCA_032115735.1 Saprospiraceae bacterium | reverse complement strand
TACCGGTGGCGATCTGCCGACGGCCGCAAGGTCGATGTTGGCAAGATTGTAATCAGCCGCTAGGGGTGAAAAAACCAGCCTTTCTGGCGATAGCCTGGGCTATCGCCAGAAAGGCAAAAAGAGCGAACGGCTGATTTTTTGTAAAAAAAATCAGCCGTTCGCTCTTTTTATTGGATGATGAGCTCAAACTCAACCCGGTGGTTGCGGGCGCGTCCTTCCGGACTGGTATTATCCGCCAGGGGCTGGCTTCCCCCATAGCCTGCATAGCTAAGCCTTGCGGCCGCAATTTCCTTACTGAGCAGGTATTCAAAGCAAGCTTTTGCACGGTTCTCTGATAAACGAAGGTTATCGTTTTCATCCCCTTCACTATCCGTATGTCCACTTATAACTAAATGATAGGCAGGATAATTTTTCATTATGGATGCTATTTGATCTAAGATATTGACGGACGACTCCTCCAAGACATCCTTACCATTTTCAAATTGCACTGCAAGAGAAGCCAAGGCAAGCACCTCCTTTATATCCTGTTGGGGTTCAGGGCAGCCCTTATTGGCGGCAGTACCCGCCTCACCCGGGCACTGATCCTCGGCATCGATCAGGCCATCGCCATCCGTATCCGGGCAGCCCTGATTTTCGGGCTTACCCGCAGCCTGAGGGCAGGCATCCTCCACATCGGCCAGTCCGTCGCCGTCTGTATCCGGGCAACCTGCCAGCTTTGGGTCACCGGGCAGACCCGGGCAGGCATCTTGTTCGTCGGCAACTCCGTCACCATCCTCATCGGGGCAGCCCTTTGCCTTGGGCGAACCCTTGACCTCAGGGCAGGCATCCAGCTCATTGGCGACACCGTCGCCATCGGCATCCGTAATCCCTCCCAGGCGGTATACATAACCCGCGGCAAGCTGCAGGTTGTTGCGTTTTTCAGCGGTAGCTGCCCGGTATTCGACCTGTAGGCCCAGCAACAGCTCATCGGTAATCCGGCGATTGACCCCTATACCCAGCGGCAGCTGCCAATGCCCGTTGGTACCGCTTTCCCAGGCACGCCCCACCCCTCCCAGCAGGTAGGGAGCCCAGCGAGGCTGTTGGGAGAGCGGAAATACGTGCAACAGCGCATCAAGGCTAATCCCCGTCTGATTGGTCAACATGCCGGGTACATTTACAATGCTCAGCTTTAGCGGAGCGGCCACGGCCATGAACGAATTGAGCTGCTGTCGATAGGAAAACTCGAGCCCGTAGGTGCTCTTAAGTCCTTTTTCACCGTTGAACATACTGTAATCAACAAACAAAACCTTGGCAGACAAATCCTTAGACAAATCCATTCGTTGTGCATTGGCAAAATATACGCTTACCAACAACAATAACCAGATCCAGCTGGCAGTCAGTTTACTCATAGCGATTCGATTGAACAAATACAAAGTGACAGACAAAAGTAGTAAAAGCAGCCGTAGAGCCAGACCCTAAAATTGCATCACTACTAATAATCCAACGCACAGAATACCCATTTCTGTTTACCTTTGCAGCGGCTAACAAGCAAAAAAGTTATGCAAACAACGGAAGCGCGAATAACCGTAGAGGTTGCCCGAAACCTAGGCCTTACGGCTGAGGAATTTGACCGGATCTGTCAGCTCATGGGCCGGACACCCAACTTCACGGAACTGAGTATTTATTCCGTCATGTGGTCGGAACACTGCTCGTATAAAAATTCCATTCGCTGGCTCAAAACGCTGCCGCGGGAAGGCGACAGCCTTTTGGTAGGTGCGGGTGAAGAGAATGCCGGGCTGGTGGACATTGGAGACGGCTGGGCCTGCGCCTTCAAGATCGAGTCCCATAATCACCCCAGCGCCATAGAGCCCTATCAGGGAGCGGCTACCGGTGTTGGGGGCATTCACCGCGATATATTCACCATGGGCGCCCGGCCCATCGCCGCGCTCAACTCGCTGCGCTTTGGCGACCTTTCGCTGCCTCACAGCCGTCGGCTGGTAAAAGGCGTGGTACACGGTATTGGCGACTACGGGAATTGCTTTGGCGTGCCGACGGTTGGCGGTGAAGTATTTTTTCACCCTTGCTACAATCAAAATATACTCGTCAATGCCATGTCTGCAGGCATTGTACGCATAGGTGAGACCGTCTCGGCTGTTGCTGACGGTCCCGGCAATCCGGTTTTTATTGTAGGTTCGGCCACCGGTAAGGACGGTATACACGGTGCCACCTTTGCCTCTGCCGATCTCACGGAAGACTCAGCGCAGGATCTGCCGGCGGTGCAGGTAGGAGATCCCTTCCAGGAAAAGCTGCTGTTGGAAGCCACGCTCGAAGCGATACAGACGGGCGCGGTTGTGGGCATGCAGGATATGGGTGCAGCCGGGATTACCTGCTCCACCTCTGAGATGAGTGCCAAGAGCGGTGTGGGCATGCGCATAGATCTCGACAAAGTTCCTACCCGGCAGGCCAATATGCAGCCTTTTGAAATTCTGCTCAGTGAAAGTCAGGAGCGCATGCTCATCGTATGCCATAAAGGGCAGGAAGACAAGCTAAAAGCTGTTTTTGATAAGTGGGATCTCCCCTGTGAAGAGATTGGCACTGTCACGGATACCGGCCGGATAGAATTTTTCCACCGCGGAGAAAAAGTTGCCGATGTGGAGGCACACAGCCTTGTGCTGGGCGGTGGTGCCCCCGTCTATGAGCGCAACTACACCAAGCCTGCCTACCTGAGTGAAATAGACGATTTTTCTCTGGAGCAGGTGCCTGTACCTACCGATCTGCTGGCCGCAGCCCGAAAGCTGTGGTCATCCCCCAATCTGGCATCCAAACGGTGGATCTATGAGCAGTATGACAGCATGGTACGCACCAATTCAATGCATACCAACAACCCTGGCGATGCCAGCCTCGTACGCATCAAGGGCAGCCAGAAAGCGCTGGCACTCACGGTTGACTGCAACCCTGCCTATGTGTATGCAAATCCGTACAAAGGTGCTATGATAGCCGTGGCGGAGGCTGCACGCAATATCAGCTGTACGGGGGCTACGCCACTGGCCATCACCAACTGTCTGAATTTTGGGAATCCCTACAATCCTGAAGTCTACTGGCAGTTTGTCCAGGCAATCAAGGGTATGGGAGAAGCCTGCCGGAAATTTAACACCCCGGTCACAGGCGGCAATGTCAGTTTCTACAACCAGACGGTACTGCAGGATAAAACGGAGCCTGTCTACCCCACCCCGACTATAGGAATGCTCGGTTTGCTGGAGGATGTATCTCAGCAAACAGGGCTGGGCTTCAGACAAACGGGCCACCTCATTTACATGCTGGGGGCGCCGCAGGACGATTTGGGGAGTTCGGAATACCTGCGCGTTGTGCACCAGATTGAGCACTCTCCAGCTCCTTATTTTGAACTTGAAGAAGAGTATCAATTGCAGCAATTGCTGCGCCAGCTCATCCGAAAAGGCGTAGTCGCTTCTGCTCATGACATTTCCGAAGGAGGTTTGTTTGCCTGCCTGATGGAAGCAGCGATGGTCAATACACTGGGCTTTAGCGTCTCTACCGACGATCACTTCCGGCCGGATGCCTATCTTTTTGGCGAAAGCCAGAGCCGCGTGGTCATCAGCGTTGACCCCGCCAAAGAGAGCGAGCTACTGGTGATGCTCAACATCACCAATATGAGCTTCACTTACCTCGGAGAAGTGAGTGGCAGCCATGCGATTATCGATGATAAGGATTTTGGCCCTGTTGCTGATTGGAAATCAATTTATCACAATACCTTGTCCAACTTTTTTGAAGGTTGATGCATTTATAAGATGCATTGAATTCTTTGATCTTGCATAAACTGAAATTACCATGACGAGACAATTAGTACTCATCACCTTGCTCGCCTTTGCGAGCCTGTTTTACGGTTGCCAGAAATCGGGTCTGGTAATTGAAGGAAATATTTCCGGTGCAGAGAATCTTCAGGCCTTTCTCGATCAGGTGACGATTGGTCAGGCCAGCAATATCCTCACCAAAGTGGATATCAATGGTTCCGGTGCGTTTTCCATGCACTTTCCGGAGGGCGTCGATGAAGGTATTTACAATCTGCGCATTGGTGCCAAGCGCATCAACCTGGTGCTTGACGGCACGGAGACCAAGATTATCATCAATGGTGCACTGCAGGGCTTTGACATCTACGATGTGACCATCCAGGGATCCGGGAGCTCACAAACGATGGTGAGCATGATGCAAGGGCTTGGCCAGCGCCGTTTTACAGCTGAAGATATCAGCCGCTTTGTCGACACGGTAGAGAATGCGCAGCTTGCTACTTTCATCGCCTATCGCGCACTGGGTGCCAGCGGAGAATTTCTCGATATTCAGAAGCGTGCGCACCAGCGTCTCGTCAAAGAAAGCCCCAATGCGCCGCTCACGCAGGAATTTGGCAACTACCTGATCAGCCTTGAGCAGCAGGTGCTGGCGCAGCGTGCCACAGAGTTAATCCAGGTCGGCCAGCCTGCCCCGGATATCAAGCTCAGCAACCCCAATGGCAAGACCTATTCGCTGGCCGATCTCAAAGGGCAGGTAGTACTGCTCGATTTTTGGGCCAGCTGGTGTGGTCCCTGCCGCCGCGAGAACCCCAATGTTGTACAGGTTTATCGCAAGTACAAAGCACAGGGATTCACGGTATTCAGCGTTTCGCTGGATGGTATTGACTCCCGTACCCGCGCGGCCATGCCCGCGGCTCAGCTTGATCAGGCCATGGCCGATCAGAAGCAACGCTGGGTTGGTGCCATTCAGCAGGATCAGCTCGAGTGGGAATACCACGTAAGTGATCTGCGCAAGTGGGAAACGCCGGCAGCCGCGCTCTATGGTGTCAACAGCATTCCCCGCACCTTCCTTATCGACCGCGAGGGCAAAATTGCCGCTGTCAACCTGCGCGGTGCTGCCCAGATTGAGCAGGCACTGCAGTCGCTGTTGTAGTTGTAAGCTGCGGCCGTCACGTCAAAAGGCCGATCCGGATGGATCGGCCTTTTGCTTTATAAGTGCATGTTCCGGCTTTTTTCGCTCACTGTATGCTTTTTTTTACTTTCTTTGTAAGCAACACAGGCCTGACAGAGCGGCAGGAGGTAAAAAGTGAAGATTGGTAGATAATTTCGGTTCTATCGTCGTTATCATCCCGGGTTTGTAGGGTATCAACCTTATTTTTGATGTGTCACCGACTTTCTCTTCGCAGCTAGCTGCGAAGAGAAAGTCGGTGACACATCCTGCCTGGCTGATTTTTTTAAAAAAATCAGCCAGGCAGGATAGCAGGTAATCATGGCATATTAGTTGGGACAGTTGAAGGTCAAGGGACCAAATTC
>JAUMBM010000346.1:0-9269 GCA_032115735.1 Saprospiraceae bacterium | reverse complement strand
TCAGTTAGTTTGCTCAACTGCCGCCGCACATTCTGGGTAGCGTCTTCTTTGTTCGATCGCTTGGGCTTGGTATAGGACCAGTGGGCAAGGTAGTGGTCGTTGTTGATGCGAAACTCGACCTCCGCCAGGCACTCGCGGGTGCCATTGCGCAGCACCTGCATGGGTGGCGTATTGCGACCATCGCGCGCAATGCGGCCGTACAGCGCCAGCGTGATGGCATCGAGCAGGCTCGTCTTGCCGGCACCGGTATCGCCGGTGATGGCAAAAAGCCCCGTCTGGTTCAGTGGCGGCCGGTCAAAATCCAGCTCGGCCTCCTCCAGCGAGTGTATGTTGCGTATGCGCAGTCTTACAATTTCCATGTCTCGGTTTTAGTCTTTATCTCCCCCCGCCAGCACCCACTCCTGTAGCTCCATGAAAGTGTCGAGCAGCAGCTGCCGCTCTTCCTGCGGAAGCGTAGCCAGCGGGTCGCATTTTTTTAAAAAAACCTCCCGCGCCGTAAGCTCGTGCAGCTGGGGCAGGGCCTCAGCCGCCCAGTCAATGGCAGTCGCCTGTGTTTGTAGGATGCGTATCTTCAATACTTCCACAGCCAGGGTTGCACACAACTCTTCCAGCTCCTGCTGTATGCCCGGTATCGGACGGTCTGTCTCAACAATAATTTCAAGCCAGGGGCTCAGCAGTTCATCCCGTCGCTCGGCAAAGGCCTGAATTTTGGGCTTTATGCTGGCCCAGTCGCCTTGTACGGTCTTCAGTCGCCTGAACAGCGGCACGGGCAGGCTGCGTATCCGCGGTGGCTGCTGCCCGTCAAAGTCGATGAGGCTTACACTTTTGTTATCCTGGGTCTCGCTAAAACTGAGCGGAATCATAGAACCGGCATAGCGGACGGTCTCGCGCCCGCCCACAGCCTGTGCCCGGTGAATGTGCCCGAGGGCTATGTAGTCAAAAAGAGAAGGAAATTCCTGTGCATCAATGTTTTCACAGTTGCCAATATAGATGTTGTCCTGCTTGTCCGCACTCAGCGCCCCGCTCGCGTACAGATGCCCCGTAGCAATGACCGGCACCCGCGCAAGACCCAGTGCTTCAACCTGCCTTGCCAGCTCAGCATATACGTCGCGCACGGCCGCACGCAGCCGCTGCGACCGCTGCTCGGCATTTTCCCCGGCAACAACATACATGAGCTCGCGATCCCGCAAAAAGGGCACAGCAGCTACAATCATGACCGGCACATCCTGCGCATCCCGCAGGACGAGCAGCGCCTCGCACCTGTCGGCAGGCATCGCGCCCACAACATGTATGTGCAGATTTTTCAGCAGCTCTCGGTCGGCTGCCAGCATACCGGGGGAATCGTGGTTGCCACCGACAATGACTACCTGTCGGCAGCCTGTTCTGAGCAGCTTGCTGAGGAAGTTGTAGTATAGCTCCCGGGCGCTGTTGGGCGGATTGCTGACGTCAAAAATGTCGCCGGCAACAATCAGTACATCCACAGACTCAGTTTGTAGGGTGTCAAGGAGCCAGTCGAGAGCCAGCGCCTGCTCCTGCGTTCTGTCGTGGTGAATAAACCGCTGGCCTAAGTGCCAGTCAGCTGTGTGTAGTACGCGCATAAGGGTGTTTTTTCTCGCAAAAAACAAGGCCTCGAGCGCGTGTGCGAGCTTTTGCCACCGGCAAAAATCCCGCACACGCCGCCGGCCTCTTAGCGAAACAGGCATAATCGCCGCCCACAGGCAGCAAGACAGTCACAAGCTACTGGATCACCAGCTTTTTGATCGCCTGCCCTTGGCCATCTGACAGCCGGCAGCTGTAGATGCCGGCCGGCAGTGCCGCCGGCAACGCAATGAGCTGCTGCCCGCTGCCGGGCTGCAGCAACTGGCTGAATACCACCTGCCCAAGGCTGTTGCTCAGCTGCAGCCGCCAGCTTGCCGCCGGCGGGCTGTCGAGCTGTATGTTGAGCAGCAACTGCCCGCCGGCAGCAGCCGGATTGGGCGAAAGTTGCCACGAAACCAGCCCCCCGGGCTCGCGGAGCCCGCTGATGCTGCCAGTCAGAAAACTGCTGTTGAGCCGCCAGTCGCTGCAGTGCTGGTAAGCACTGAAGGGCTTGACGCGCCAAAAATAGGTCCTGTTTTCAACCAGGTTGACGGCTATGTTCAGAAAGGGGGCATCGGTAATGTATTCCGTAGTAACAGGCGCCGCAAAGCTGGCAAGCCTGCTGATTTCTACCAGATAGTGGGTCGCATTGGCCACAGGACTCCATGCGAGATAGGCCGCATTGGGTACCACCGTCTCCCCCGGAGCCGGCGCAATAATACTGACAGGCTCGGCTGTACCCAACAGACCGGGCGCCGACTGGTTGTATAGCCAGTTGGCACGCTGGTCAAGCAGGTAGGCACGCATGGCCGCCCGCTGCTCAGTGGTAAATACGGCCTGACAGGCATCATTGGCATAGCCCATAATGTAACTGCCATTGCTGCGAAAGGCAACCCCCGCCGGGTCGCGCTGCTGGGTCGGACTCTGGCCGTTGTTGTCACAGGTCCAGCGCGCCGCCAGATAGTCGGGGCTCGTATCGCAAAAACCGTCAGCCGCAAAGCTGCAGTTGCTGCCATCAACCCACTCCACATAAGCCGTATCGATGATGAGCGTATCCAGAATGAGGGTGTCCTTAAAAAACGTATAGTCATAGGTAACGCGCAGGGGCGCAGGGTCGTTGAAGTTGTGACTTACCGAACCGTCCCAGCTAACGCCTCCTTCCCAACCGAGAAAGGGGTGGGGGAGCTTGAGCGCGTGCCCTACCTCATGCGCCCAGGTATGATCCGTTGGCTGCGAGCAGGATTTTCGCATCGCTATGCCCGCATACGGAAGGTTGTAGCCGCAGTTGCCGGCAGGGTCGTTCACAAAGTAACAGTTGAGGGTGTTGGCCACATTGTTGGCAAACATCATCTCCGCGCCTTTCAGCACCGTCTCATGGTTGTAATAGGCCGAGTTGTTGATGTAGCGGATGTCGCCTTCTACAAAAAAATGTATCTTAGCCTGCTCATAGTCTTGGTTGAGCCGGCACAGCGCCCGCAGCAGAGCCCCTCTGCTGAAGTAGCCGTTGCCATTGTCGTCACCTACGATATGGATGGTCAGGGGTACGTACAGCACCGTATCACTCCCTTTCCTGTACAACTCAGGTGAGGACTGGTATTTTTGCAGCCACTCGCTACGCCCCATCTGCACGCCGCAGTAGCGCAACGGCAGGTCGTCCTGGGCATTTATATGCCAGGCGAATGAAAAAGTAAGGGTTATCGCCAAAAGATAATGGTACCTCGACATACGGCTGTTGATTTTTATTGACAACAGCAAGTTTAGCTTTTTTTTCCGCTATGCGGTAAAAAAAGGCGGGTAAATATTTTTTGGCGGCCCAGCCGCCAAAAAATATTTACCCGCCTACAGCACCCGAGGTGAGCCTTACCAACCTAGCGGACGACAAATTTCTGGGTGCTGAGCTTGCCCTCCTGCCGCAGCTGAAGGAAATAAATGCCGCCGCTCAGCCCCTGGACACTTATGGATGTCGACTCTCCGGCAACACCCGCTGCCAGCCTGCCTTGCCGAAGCTTGCGTCCAAGCGCATCGCTGATCTCCCAGTCGAGGGTCGAAGCAGCAACCGATGCAGGCCATGAAAACCATAGGAGTCCGTCAGTGACCGGGTTGGGATAAATCTTCACAGCCAGCTCAGCCGTTGGCTCCGCAGATACACTCACCAGGGTGCCTGTCTGGAATGTCACCCGATTGCTGAAGTTGCCACAGGTCTGGTAGGGATTGAAGGCACGTACCCGCCAGTGGTAGGTCTTATTGGGCTCCAGGTTGCTGGCCAGCACGCTGGTACCCTCGACCACCGCCTGGTTGCGGATAATCGAAAAGGTTGCAAAAGGATTCCACTGCACCAGGTAATGTGTAGCATTCGGCACAGCTTCCCACTGCAAAGACACGCTGTTGGTGCCTTCTACCAAAGCACCCGCAAGGGGGTTGATAGCTACGAGCAGGGGGGTGTCGGGGATGGCCGCACTGTAGGGCTCTACCGTATCAGCCGTGCCCGCCCGCGCATTCAGCAGGTTGGCGCGCATAGCTGCAATTTGCTCCCCGGAAAATCGGGACATGCAGTTGTCCAGCGCATAGGACATAAACCAGCGGCCGGTAGAGCGGAAAGAAATACTGTCAGGATCATATTGCACAACACCGCTCAGCGTATCGCCCGAGCAGGTCCAGCGATAATTGAGGTAGTCCGCCTGCGTATCGCAAAAGCGGTCTCCCGACTGGCTACAGTTGGAGCCGTCAATACGCTCAACCTGCCGGCCGTTGACCTGCGCCGGCGCCGGCTGACTGTAATCGTGCTGGTACCCTTCCCAACCCCGGAAGGTGTGCGGCAGGGATAAAAAATGCCCGATCTCATGCGCCCAGGTGTGGTCACCGGGACCTACACAGCTTTTGGCCAGCACCACACCGTCCTCGCCCGGCGAGTAGTAACCGCAGGCACCGGCGGCGCGCTGCACAAAATAACAGTTAATGGTACCCGCTACATTGTACTGGTCGATGAGTTGCGCTCCCTGCGCAAAATCATGCTCGTAGTAAATGTCATTGTTGATGTAGTTAATGTCGCCAAGCATGAAAAACTGTATACCCGCCTGCTCAAAATCTTCATTGAGCTGGCAAAAAGCCGCCAGCAACTGCGGGATGCTGTAGTAACCATTGCCTTCATCATCGCCGACAATGTGGATGGTCACGGGCGCGTACAGCGTTTCATTCGTTTTGGGGAAAGCCTGCGGATTATCCTGGTAGCGTTCGAACCATGCGGAAGTGTGATCCGGCGTGGCACAGGGCGCCAGCGCCTGCGCCGGCAGCGTTTGGGAAAAAATCAGCAAGGCAGCAGCCAGCAGAAGGGGTAAGTTTCGTACCATACACTTGAAAGAGTAGCTATGAAAAGAATTGTGGTTGAATGTACAAAGGTGTACCATGCCCGATGCCGGCAGTCACTGCCTCAGACATCACTGTCGCATCGAAAGGCATAAACTTCACGGCACTAGAGATAACAAGAAGACCCCGGAAATGTTCCATACCGCCGGAGAGGCTTCCAGATATCAGTTGCGCACAAAAAAAATCGCCATCCTCATCGGCCAGTCAACAATGTGGTGCGCTAAGAGGATGGCGATTCAGGGAAATTCCCGTCTCCGGTAAGGGGTTTATCGCGCAACGACGATCCGCTCGGTTATCTGCTCATTACCCATAGTGATTTGCAGAAAATAGACTCCGGCAGCCAGCGTTGACGTTTCAATTTCCAGTGTATTGCCTACGGTCGTGAAGCGATGACGACGCCCCGGCATCACCCTGCGGCCGACGATGTCGTACAGGTTGATCTCGGCATCAACACTCGTCTCCGGATTGATCGTCACCCGCAAAGCCTGACCTAAGCCTACAGGATTGGGTGCTACCGAAAAGCTTTCAACTCCCTTGGGCGATTCATCAGCCGTAAGCACACCGGTGAAGAAAATGCCATTGGCGGTCGTAGTCGTACAGCTACGGTGAGCATTAAAAGGCCTCACACGCCAGAAATACCGGCGATTGGGCTCAAGCCCGGTGATAATTTTGTTGGTACCAAAGACAACCATGCGGATTGGGCTGATGGTGTGGGTGCTGACACGTGAAATTTCCAGCACATAGCCGTCAGCTCCCTGCACGCCCTGCCAGCTGAGGTTGACCGCATTGTAGTGGCCAAGCTGCACGCTGTCAATGGGGGAAAGCAACACAGGCGCCTCAGTAATCTCCCGCACCGGGGGCACAGCATCCAGTCGCAGGTAGTTGCGCGAATTGGAAGCCAGGTCAGCCAGCATCAACTGCTCCTGCATGGGGGAGAAAAAGTATTCTTCGTCCGGGCAATTGAGGAAGTAGCCCATGTAGAGTTTTTCCTCCGGATTGACCAGCTCGTTGTTGGGGTCGCGGGCTCCGCCGGTATAGTTGCAGTTGGACCAGCCAAGTCCCAGATTGTAGTCGGCAGGCGTATCACAGATCTGATCTCCGGCTGTCTCACAGTTGCTGCCGCTGGCCAGCTCGGTGGGTACACCGCCAGGGCTGACGACCGGTGCCGGCGTGCCGTGCGTTGAAGCCGAATAAGCCGAAGCATCCCAGCCCAGAAAAGGGTGGGAAAGACTCAAATAGTGACCTATCTCGTGCGAGAGCGTAGCATCATTGGGGCCTACGTTGGCCTTCCGGATGACAATCCAGTCCTTCACGGGCGAGTAGTAAGCCAGCGTCTGCCCGTCACTCGACTGGTTGTCGGCAATCTCGCCGACCACCCAGATGTTCAGCGCGCGCGCATTGCGCTGAAACGTCATAATGGTGTTGACCGTGCCACTGTGGTTGGAAAAAACGGTGCTGTTATTGATGTTGTTAAAGGAACCGTCCTTGAGGAAAAATTGAATCCCCAGGGGCTCGAAATCTTCATTGAGCTCGCACAGTTGCCCCAGTACATTCATCTCCGATATGCGGCCGGTACCGTCCGTATTGGCAATGAGATGAAACTTGATGGGTATGTACTGCACGGTTCTGCCTTCGGCTGTCATTGACGCCAGCGCTGCTTTGTTGGCTTGCAGACGGCGCAGCATGAGTGCGTTGGTTTCTGCTCCGTGTGTTCCGCACCAAGGGGCGTGCTGACCTTCCTGACCGTGAAGGACAGTAAGAGAGACTGATAAGCTCAGCATCCCTACGAGAAAAAATGCAATCGTTTTTGGCATAAAACCCGAATGTTAACTGTATCTGTTAATTTTTCACAAAATTACTACTTTTTTGGCATAGACTTTTCATAGTAGTCGTTTTCTTTGGTCGCAGACGTAACAATCCTGAGAATTTAGGCGTACTTTTGCGGCGTCAAAAAACTTCTAACATGAGCAAAGTAACCGTCATTGGCGCCGGTAATGTAGGAGCAACCTGCGCCAACGTTTTGGCCCACAAAGACCTGGTAAAGGAGATTGTCGTACTGGATATTCAGGGCGATTTTGCGCGCGGTAAAGCGCTCGATTCCTGGCAACAGGCGCCTATTGACAACTATAGTACCTTTCTCCGCGGTACGGATAACTATGCCGATACTGCCGACTCAGATATCGTCGTAATTACCGCCGGCGTACCCCGCAAACCGGGCATGAGCCGCGATGATCTCATTACGACCAACGCAAAAATCGTCGACTCGGTTACCAAGTCGATTATGCAGTACTCTAAGAATCCTATCATCATCGTGGTGTCCAATCCGCTGGATGTGATGACCTACGCCTGCTACAAGGCTTCCGGCCTCGACCGCAGCCGCGTAATCGGTATGGCAGGAATCCTCGATACGGCCCGCTATCGCGCCTTTCTGGCAGAGGCACTCTCTGTGTCGCCTAAAGATATCCAGGCTATGCTGCTGGGCGGCCATGGTGACACAATGGTACCACTGCCCCGCTACACCACGGTTGCAGGTATTCCTGTAACAGAAATGATTGGCGAGGAGCAACTCAATGCTATCGTCGAGCGCACCAAAGTAGGTGGCGGTGAGTTGGTAAAACTCATGGGCACTTCCGCCTGGTATGCCCCCGGCGCTGCCGCTGCTCAGATGGTGGAGGCTATTGTTAAAAATGAGAACAGAATCTATCCTTGCTGCGTACTGCTGGAAGGCGAGTATGGTCTGAAGGATGTGTTCCTGGGCGTGCCTGTCAAACTGGGCGCCAATGGCGTCGAACAGATGATCGAACTGCAGCTCACCGAGGCCGAAATGGCCATGCTGAACGAGTCTGCCGGCCACGTTCGCAATGTAATGGACGTCTACGACGGTATGTCAAAAGGCTAATCACTATACGGTTGCATCAGGGAGCCGCCAAAGGTGGCTTCCTGATGCTTTCCCGCCTTTTCTAATAGCGCATAAGCCACTCGGTCAGGTTGACTTCCGCGTCAAGCCCCATCTTCTGCCGCAGCCGGTAGCGCTTGTTTTCCACCCCCCGGACAGATATATTTAGCAGCGGCGCAATTTCTTTGCTGCTGAGATTCATCTTTAGGTAGGCCGCCAGCCGCAGGTCACCAGGGGAAAGGCTCGGGTAGTCCTGCTTCAGGTGTTTGAAAAAAACATTGTGCAGCTCATCGAAGTTGGACTCAAAAATCTCCCAGTCTTGTTCAGAGGTCATATGGCTGTCAATCAGCCGCCGCAGGCGTTGATAGTGCCGCTCCGACATCCTGTTGGCCATCTCGGTCTTCAGGGCTTCCAGCTCCTCTCGAATCTGTACGAGTATATCGTTCTTGCGCAATAACCGAAAAGTAGAATTGGCCAGCTCCTGTGATTTTCGCAGCACATCGGCTTCCAGTTGGGCATTCTGGGTCTTGATGCGCTCCTGCTGTATGCTCCGCTCGCGCTCGATGAGCATGCGCCGCGCCTGTATCTGCAGCCGGCGCTTGTGCAGGCGATAAAAAAGGGAGAGCACAGCCAGCAGCATGAGGGTGTAGATCACCCGGGCAGCAGTCGTCTCCCACCAGTGAGGCTTTATGGTAAAAGCCATGCTGACCGTCGCCGCCTGCTGGTCGCTCTGAAGCTGCAGCGTGTAGCGGCCATGCGGCAGGTTGGTAAATTCTTTGTGACTCACCGTAGTCCAGTCCGACCAGTTGTCCTGAAAGCCTGCCAGTCGGTAGCGAAAGCGCACGGGGGTACTAAACCAGGCTTGTGAAAACTGGAAGCTCAGGCTGTTGAGTTCTGCAGGCAGTACAAGTCCTTGCAGAGGAGGCGAATAGAGCGTGCTGTCGAGTTTTCTCCCATGGGCCACAAGCTGAGTAATGGTGGGTTCCGTCACAAATCGCCTGCTTTCTCCGCCGTAGTTGGCAGGTATGATGGCATAGCCGTTGCGCAGGCAGAAGAGGTAATGGCCATCCTCCATATATTGTATGGTGGGAAAGCTGGATACCAGCTGTATCGCCAGATCGGCTACTTTTACGGTACCTCTCATCCAGCGGACTTCATGAGGGAGTACAATAAACCAGTCATCCTGCCTGCCGGCCAGCACAAAGCAGGAGGGAGGAAGGGGCTGCGACTGGTAGTTGTCCACGCGTGTAAACCGTGAACGGTCGGGTTGGAATTCATAGTAGCCTGCCGTAGAGCGGAAAAGTAGTTTGTCTTGTAAGCGGGTGAGTGACATAGCATAGGTGTCGGGCAGCCCGCTCTCCTGTGTCCAGGCTCTCTGTTGGCTTATCTGGCGGAGATCTTCCGAAAGTTCGAGCTGCCATAGCCCGCGCGA
>JAUMBM010000345.1:0-2684 GCA_032115735.1 Saprospiraceae bacterium | reverse complement strand
GCTGCTGGGGAATGATTACACCCTGGAGGTTTCTTCGCCCGGCGTTGGCCGTCCGTTGAAGCTCTGGAGGCAATATCCCCGACAAGTTGGCCGACAGCTCGATGTTACGCTTACTGACGACAGCCTGCACAGCGGTCTGCTCGTATCTGTGAGCGAAAACAGTCTGCTGCTTGAGGAAACGATCAAGCGCAAGGAGGGCAAGCGCAATATTGTGGAGAAAGTCCAGCGCGAAATCCCGGCCGACCACATCAAAAAAGCCATTGTCAAGGTTTCTTTCAAAGAATAGTGCCATGAATTTAGCAGAAGTCTTTTCAGAATTTAAAGACGGCAAAAACATAGACCGCCCTACGATGGTGCGTGTCATGGAAGATGTATGCCGCACGCTTATCCGAAAAAAGTACGGATCCGATGAGAATTTCGATGTTATCGTAAATCCCCAGAAGGGGGATATGGAGCTGTGGCGCGTGCGAGAGATCGTGCCTGACGGAGAGGTGACGGATGAGCGCAGCCAGGTATCCATCTCAGAAGCCCTGACCATTGACGAGGACTACAGTGTTGGCGAGGAGTGCTACGAACAACTTTTCCTCGAGGACTTCGGCAGGAGAGCCATCATGGCTGCTCGTCAAACGCTGATCTCCCGCATCATGGAGCTCGAAAAGGATGATGTATTCAAAAAGTATACGGATCGCATTGGTGAGCTCGTAGCCGGCGAAATCCACCAGGTACTCAAGCGGGAAGTGCTGGTACTGGACGATGCTACCGGTACGGAGCTTGTACTGCCCCGGGCAGAGACCATTAAGGGTGATTACTTCCGCAAAGGTGATATGGTCAGAGCTGTGATCAAGGACGTGGAAATGCGCAATAATAATCCGGTGGTCATTTTATCCCGTACAGACAGTCTTTTCCTCGAAAAACTACTTGAACAGGAAGTGCCGGAAATCGAAGACGGGCTCATCAGCGTGAAAAGTATTGTGCGCCTGCCCGGTGAGCGCGCCAAAGTAGCTGTAGAGTCATACGATGACCGCATTGACCCCGTAGGTGCCTGCGTAGGCATGAAGGGATCCCGCATCCATGGCATCGTACGAGAGCTCAACAACGAGAACATTGACATCATCAACTTTACCAACAACGTAAGCCTGTACATTCAGCGTGCACTCACCCCTGCCAAGGTGACGTCCATTGACCTGAATCAGGCCAAACAGCATGCCAACGTATATCTGGAGCCCGATCAGGTTTCACTGGCCATCGGCAAAGGAGGTACCAACATCAAACTGGCGAGCCGACTGACGGGCTACGAAATCGATGTCTATCGCAACAATGATGAAATTGAGATCGATGATGTAGATCTTGACGAATTCAAAGACGAAATCGACGAGTGGGTTATTGAAGCGCTCAAATCCATCGGTTGCGATACTGCTCGCAGCGTGTTGTCGCTCAGTCTGGAAGAGCTCATACGTCGCTCTGACCTGGAAGAGGAGACCATTCAGCACGTCATGAATGTGCTGGAATCGGAGTTTGAAGAATAATGCGGATGCTCCAGGATGTACTTGGGTGGGTTGCGCAGCCCAAGTACATCCTGGATAAGCAACTGTCTTGTAGCTTTTAAAAAAAAGCCAAAGCGGCAAGCGCCTGTTTAAACTGCCGATTCTCCGCCGCCGGCGACGAATCAGCTTCCGAGTGAGTCGCTTGTCCTTCATGCCATTTCACAACCGCGGTTGTGAAATGGCATTTTTGCTATGGCAGCCTACCCACTTAAGATGATCCACTCCTTTTCCTGCCGAAAGCAGGAACTAAAAGCAGCCTGATTTTGTAAGGGGTGAGAAGTTTTTTTTTACTGCCAGACGTGACAAAATTAGCAGCATGAGATAAAATCTATCTTCTATTTGTACAAATCGTTGTTTTTCTGTAAAAGAATTATTGATAACACTTTATTTACGCTTATCTTTGCTACGGAATGTACCCATAAGGAACGGCTGGTGGTTAAATTTTTTGCATTTTGCTGTTTTTGATGCTGTTATAAAAAACAATAGAGTCCAGGACCATAATTCATTGCCTGATCATCAGTTGCTTTCGACTAGGGTTGCCGGATGTTAAAACTTACGAATGGAGAGACGTCTAATTAAGGTCGCTACAGAGCTGAACGTTGGTTTGCATACCATTGTAGATTTCCTCAATGGTAAAGGGTTTGATATTGAAGATAAGCCCACTGCGAAAGTTACGGATGCCATGTATACCGAACTGCAGAAGGAATATCAGAAGTCAGTCGACATAAAAGAGAAAGCAGACTCGCTGGTCATAGGCAATCGCCCCGGACAAGTGACTGTCCCCCCTGTTGTCAAGCGTGATACCCCGCCTGCTCCCGCTGCAAAAGCGGATGCACCGGCTCAGCCGGAAGATACTCCTACAGAGGAGCCCCGCGAAGAGAAGCCTTCGCTGCCCAAGATTAAGGTTGTTGGGAAAATCAATCTCGAGGAGCGCCTCAAGACGCGTTTGCGTGGAGGAGAGGTCAACGAGCCGGCACAGCCTGCCGTTGAGACCAAGCCTGCACCCGAGCCAGTAAGTACTCCCAGCCTACCTCCCGCTGAAGTCATCGACACCAAGACTGTTGAGGTACAGACGCCACCCAAGCAACAAGATGTTGCGGTAGCCCCACCACCCGCGGATGCACCTGCACCCGCGCCTGT
>JAUMBM010000344.1:0-4277 GCA_032115735.1 Saprospiraceae bacterium | reverse complement strand
GACAATGCCACCCCAGAGTGCATTGTCGGTGGGGCCGAGATCCGCAGGATCATTGACATCGTCAGCAGCAGCCGTGAAAATGATGGGGGCATTGGCAGTACCCTCAGCGTAAATCTGTGCCCCCCGCGTAATTACCAGCGCAGAAGGGTTGCCGAGGTCGGCACGATCGGTAAATTTAATGACTGTACCTGCCTGAATATTGAGACGTCCTCCTGGCTCGAGGAACACAAGACCATCGAGTAGGTATACCTTGTCGTTGGTCCAGTTATAGACCTGCCCGGCCTGCAAGTCAGCATCTGTAATGTTGACGACTTGCTGCGCATTGACAGCGGCCGTAGCCAACAGGCATAAGCATAATAAAGTGTTGTAAAATTTCAAGGACATATCGTTTGCAGTTTGATTCAATAATCGCTGCAAACTTATCCCTACAGTATAAACTGAAAATGAAGACCATTTTAAGGTTAGGTAAACAAGGTGAACTATATGTTAATTTACCTTATAAAAAACAATGGGTGTTGACTTGCGTGCGAGTCAACACCCATCTGTTAGCTGTTTTTTAATACAAACGCCAATCGACAAGCCGCAGCTGTGGACTCCACTGCCGATAGGCTTCCATACCACCACTGTTCTCACCCGCAGCTTCCGACTGCATAAAAGCTTCTTTGGTAGGGAAAGTGATCGGACTGGCCAAGCCCGCATTGAGCTTAGTGAGCTCCCCCGTCAGCAGGCCGTCAAAACGGCGGACGACCTTATCGAGCTCCCCGCGCAGGCGTGCGGCCTCTGCCAGCTGCGAAGCAGATGGCCCTCCGGGATACGAGCTTATTTTCGCATATAGATTCGAAATTTCTTCCCGTATCTGTTCGCCTTCGTCTATGTAAAAATCCCCCTCCAATGATACCAGTTGAGCCCGGTAAATAGCCATGGTGTCCGCAAGGGCTGTCGCCTGTCGCTGCAATTTGGGCTTGAGGCCACCCAGCTTGCGAATATCCTGCTCCAGCTGCTGGTAGACGTGGTATACATAGGCAAGCTGCTCTGTCATGTCATACAAAGAAAGTACTGTCTTCCGCTGTAGCGCACGCTCTTCCTGGGTGTAGGGCGCGAGCGGATCATTCACCAAGCTGAATACAGTAGCGAAAGTATCCTTCCCTTTGACGATTCTGAGTTCGTAGTCTCCCGGGGCCAGATTAGGGCCAAACAACGATCCACCGAGAGCGGAACGATTTTTGGTGGGTGCCGAACGCGGTGGTTTTTGTGAAGTGGGCATTTCTACTACGTTGATTCCCGCGGCCTTACCCGCTGGCAGGCTGCGTACAAGCTGCCCGTCTTTGTATACTTCTGCATACATCTGTCCAAATGTATGGCGCTTGGGCATATAATAAACAACCTGCGCTGCTGATGACGGGTTGGGGCCGGCAAAATTGGCAGATCCGCCAAACCAGCTGCCCCCGGCACCCGGATCCCTGAGTACCGTAGGCCGGGTGGGCAAAAATACCAGCGGCTGCCCCATCTGCTCCGCACGCAACTGTCGAAGGGGGCTGATATCGTCCAGGATAACTACCCCTCTGCCATGCGTTGCCAGTACCAGCGCGGGCTCACGCGGATGCATGACCATATCGTGCACAGGCACCTTGGGCAGGTTGTTGCTAAACCGCGCCCAGCTTGTACCCCCGTCCATGGAGATATAGAGGCCAAATTCCGTTCCTAAAAATAATAGATTGGACGCAACCGGATCCTGACGAACACTGAAGGCATGGCCCTTGATATCCGCTGTAGCGAGGTTTACCCAAGTTTTACCATAATCGGTGGTTTTGAAGACGTAGGTATTCATATCCCCCGTGCGGTGGCCGTCGAAAGTGACAAAAGCTGTTCCCGCATCAAACCTGCCCGGTTCAATAAAACTTACCCAGGTGTTGGCTGGCAGGCCGGGGATGGCAGCGTTGAGCTTGGTCCACTGCCTGCCGCCGTCGGTGGTCAACTGTAAATTACCATCATCCGTCCCTACCCATATAACATTTTCATTTCTGGGGCTTTCTGCCACCGCATAGATGGTGCAATGATTCTCGGCCGTAGAATTGTCGATGGTAAGACCGCCGGACTCAAACTGTCGCTGCTTGGCCGGATCATCCGTGGTGAGATCAGGAGAAATCCGGCGCCAACTATTGCCCATATCTTCCGACATGAACAAATACTGAGCAGCAAAATACATGCGCTCGGGCTTGTTGGGGCTGATGTGGATAGGCGTATTCCAATTGAAGCGGTACTTCTCCTCCCCTGCCTGCGGATAGGGTGCTATAGCCTGTGCCTGCCCGGTCGTTGAATTGTAGCGAACCAGATTGCCCCCCTGATACTCGCTGAAGATGATCTCTTTGTGAAGCGGATGCCTGAATGAATAGAAACCATCGCCCCCATAGCTGGACTGCCAGTCGCTGTTGCTGATACCACCTGCCTTCTGGCTGGGCGCATACCAGGAACCATTGTCCTGAAGGCCGCCATAGACATTATAAGGCTGTTCGTTGTCGACACTTACGTGGTAAAACTGCGAGATGGGCAGATTCATCCACATACGGAAAGTACGCCCCCGGTCGAAGCTCTCGTACATGCCACCATCAGTGGCCAGCAGCATGTGCTTGGTGTTGGCCGGATTGATCCACACATCGTGAATGTCGGAATGGACAGTCCCGTCGACCGGCCGGAATGATTTGCCGCGGTTTTCACTGACGATAGCCTGCAGACCGCATTTGACGACGATGCTGTCGTTGAGCGGATCAACGACCAGGTTTGCGAAATAAAATGGCCTTACCGTCGTATTAAATTCGTTATTGATTTTTTTCCAGCTGGCACCGGCATCTTCGCTCAGGTAAAGACCACGCTTGTCGACGCTCTTACACTCAACCGTCAGATAGACGATGTTGCCATTGGAGGGTGCCACGGCAACGGCCATACGCCCCAGTTTTTCTTCCGGCAGTCCTTGCTGTATTTTTTGCCATTGCTGCCCTCCATCGGTTGTCTTGTACAAAGCACTTCCCCCCGTAAAGCCCGAGTCAAAGAACCAGGGGTAGCGGCGGAAACTCCACATGCTGGCGTAGAGAACCTCCGGGTTGGCCGGATCTATGGCAAGGTCGGCAGCTCCCGTATTTTCGTCAACGTACAGGACTTTTTGCCAACTTTTTCCGCCGTCGGTCGTCTTGAAAACACCTCGCTCTTCACCGGCCGACCACAAGGGGCCCAGTGCAGCTACGTAGACAATATCCGGATTCGACGGATGCACAATGATATCAGCGATGCGCTCTGTGGCAGACAATCCCATGTGCTTCCATTCGTTACCTCCGTTGACAGACTTATAGATGCCATCCCCTACCGATACGCTGTTGCGCGGCCAGGGTTCGCCGGTACCTACCCATACCTGATCCGTAGCCGAGGGCGCTATGGCAATTTTGCCGATCGACTGGTTGTGGTCGTCAAAGACAGGCCGGAAGGTAGTACCTCCTGACAATGATTTCCATACCCCCCCACTGGCTGCACCGACGTATACGAGCTCAGGCTTGCCAGGCACAACGGCCACGGAGCTTACCCGGCCACTCATGACGGCCGGACCTATCTGCCGGGCGCGCAGGCCGCCAAAGAGTGCCGACTGTGCCGGAATGCCCTGTGCAAAAGCCTGCAAGCCAGCAAACGTTGATAATATCAATATTAAATATAATTTGCGCATGCTGAAAATATTTACTTGAAAACCAATATTATGAGTCTAAACTACCCCATAAACACACATTGGCGGCTGTTGCCGCCAATGTGTGTATTGAACCATTTTTTTTGATTTTTAAAAATCAAAAAAACACATGTTACTTGCCGGGATAGGTAAACATAGAGTCCGGATAAGACTCGTTGAGCACGATGGACTGTATGCTGATCTTCTGCTGTGACTGGCCATTAAACTTAGTCTCCAGTGCGTGCGGAAACATGAGACCGTTAACCTCCTGGTATTCGCTCATGTAGGTTTCAACAAACTGCCCCTGCGCATCACCCGTGCGAATGGTTGTGCGGATCATGATGGGTACAAGTGCATCTTTATCGAAAAAGTGGAACTCGACATCGCCACTCTTCTTCGTGAGCTTGAGTGAGTAGCAGACAGCTCCTTCTATGGTTTCTTCGCCAGCCAGTTCAAGCTGGTGACCCTTGGCTGTATAGTCAATGAGCTCATTCTCAAAAACCTGCCGCTTAATTTCCTCTGCCATTTCTTCAGGCATAATCTGCGGATCAGAGCCACTCATAAATGGATT
>JAUMBM010000343.1:879-4156 GCA_032115735.1 Saprospiraceae bacterium | reverse complement strand
CTGTAGGCCGCTTCGACCTTTTCGCGCCAGCTGGCAGCCGTCGTATGAAAGTGAGCGCCGATCTCCAGCCCGGGGAAGCGCGGTATGAGTTGTTCAAACAGGTAGCTGATGCCGGTAGGGGAGGCCACGCCGATGGTATCCGACAGTTGGAAGATGTCGATGCCTTCCTGCGCCAGCGTTTCGACCCAGCGGATGACCACTTCGGCATTCCAGGGGTCGCCATAGGGGTTGCCAAAGCCCATGCTGATGTAGACGACCAGCTGCTTGCCGCTCTGCTGGCAGAGCTGCTGGATTTCGCGCACGCGCTCAACGGATTCGGCAATGGTGGCGTTGGTATTGCGCAACTGGAAGGTCTCGGATACCGAGAAGGGGTAGCCCAGGTAGCTGACAGATTCGTAGGCAGCAGCCTGCTCGGCGCCGCGCTGGTTGGCTACTATGGCGAGCAGCCGGCTGCGGCTGCTGGCAAGCTCCAGCGAAGCCAGCACCTCAGCCGTATCGCGCATCTGCGGGATGGCCTTGGGACTCACAAAACTCCCAAAATCGAGGGTGTCAAAGCCTACCCGCAGCAGGGCATTGAGGTAGTTGATTTTGGTCTCGGTGGGGATGAAAGTTGCAATGCCTTGCATCGCATCCCGCGGACACTCTATGAGCTTAATCATTGCTGGTATGCATGTGTTCCTGATCGCTAAGGTAAGGTTTTTTTTGATACGATGTTGGGCGGCTGTCGCCGCAAGTTTTGGGCGGCCGCCGCCGCCCAAAACTTACCTCAACTTCGTGATTTTTCGAAGAAAAATTACCTACTGCGCAAAGCATACATTGCCAGTAAGCCGAGTATTCACTAATATTGAGGAAAAATAAAGCATACATACCCATGGAAAAAAATCGGACATTACTAACCGTACTAGGCTTCCTACTAGCCGGATCAGGCTTCTTAGCCCTGATCGTCAGCTTAGTAGGCCTCGAACTACAATGGCTCGTCTGGTTGAAAAAACTGGGAGGAACCGCCAGCTTCGTCATAAAACTGGCCATGGCCATGTCCGGACTGCTGCTCATCTATGTCTCACAGGTAGACTGGCGCGAGGAGGACTAATTTTTTCTTGTTTTTTTGTGGAAAAAGTCCGGCTGCTGCGACTTATAAAAGCTGTGCTTTGGGCAGCTACCCCTGCCCCAAAAGCCATCCCTTGCTTTCGCTGCCAACAGCAGCGAACGCAAGCCACAAAAAAGCAAAAGAGCATGCCAGAACAAACAACCTACGAGAAAGGCCAAATCCCCATCAAAGCCTGGGCAGAAGAGGATCGTCCCCGCGAAAAAATGAGCATCAAAGGTCGTCAAAGCCTGACCGACGCCGAGCTGCTGGCCATACTGCTGGGCTCCGGCACCCGCGATGAGTCGGCCGTAGCGCTCGCACAGCGCATCCTGGCCGACATGAACAACGACCTGCTGGAACTGTCCCGCCTTTCACTTAGTGACCTCAAACGGTTTCGGGGGGTAGGGGAGGCCAAAGCCATCACCATCATGGCGGCACTCGAACTGGGCCGCCGCCGACAGCTAAGCCCCCTGCGCGAAAAACCGCAGGTGCAGTCGAGCCGCGATGCCTTCGATGCCATCGGCAGCCAACTGGCCGACCTGCTGCACGAAGAGTTCTGGATCCTGTGCATGAACCGCGCCAATCGCATCCTGTCGCGAGATAAAATCAGCAGCGGCGGCGTCGCAGGCACCGTAGTCGACGCCAAACTGGTCTTCCGCCGCGCCATCGATCAGAATGCCAGCGCCATCATCCTGGTGCACAACCATCCCAGCGGCTCCCGCAATCCCAGCCAGGCAGACCTCGACCTCACCCGCAAACTGGTACAGGTAGGCAAAGCCCTGGACCTGCTGGTGCTGGACCATCTCATCATCACCAACGGTGGCTATTACAGTTTTGCCGATGAAGGTGTCTTATAAGTATTTTTGCTGCTTACGCAGCCCAAAAACAGCCCTACTTTTGCTGCGCCAGCA
The DNA here is from genome assembly GCA_032115735.1 of Saprospiraceae bacterium. Taxonomy (GTDB): domain Bacteria; phylum Bacteroidota; class Bacteroidia; order Chitinophagales; family Saprospiraceae; genus JAUMBM01. The sequence continues at coordinate 2,158 of JAUMBM010000343.1, read as the reverse complement.
GCCCAAAAACAGATTCTTTTTTTGCTGCGCCAGCAGCAAAAAAATACACATAAGATTTTTTGGGCGGCGCCAGCCGCCCAAAAAATCAACCCGCATACCGCGCCGCAAACTTCCGCCGAATAACCTCCTGCACCGTCACCCCCTCAATCTTACTCTCCAGCCAGGAGATAATATCCAGATACAGAAAAGGCCGCCGCTCAAACCGCCGCTGCTCAAGCTCCACCAGCTTCGCTTTCAGCAGCACAAACTCTTCCTTCAGCGCCGACATCTTCATGCGCGGCGTCTTGCGCAAAAACTGAATAATCACCTTCTGCACCTCATTGAGCTCCTCCGCTTTGAGCAGGAAGCGATAGACCGACTTCAACTGGTACTCCACCAACTGCCGGTTGCCCATCTCAAAGTGGGCGATAAGATTGAGGATGCGCGCAAAACTCTGTATATCCTCCCGATAATCAGGATTCTTCTGGTTGATGATGCGATTGAGAAAGTCAATGGCCCGACTGTTGTCGCCGCTGCCAAAATACAAACAGGCAATGCGGTAATAGAACACAAGCTCCCGGTGCTGGTCCCAGTTGTAGGTGTCGTCATCAATCGTCTTCAATAAGCCCGGCACCAGCCCCAGCCCCTCCTTGAACGTACCTTCCATAAAATGCCGCTTGATCAGATGTATATAGTGATACAAGTGATACAACCCCTCCTGGTTGCGGTCCTCACCAAAATCATGGGTATCGTGGAAGGTTTCCAGCTCCCGCAACACCTCGATGAAGCGCGGATAGTGCACGATATTGTGGAGCGCACTGAGCAGGTTGTGCAAAGCTTTCAGGTACATAGCGCCATGAAGCTGTATCATGTGCGGGTTCTCTTTAAAAAGATCTACCCATCGCTGCGCATAGCGGTAGCAAAGCGGAAAATCCTGACAGATATGGTGGTACCAGATGAAGGACTGGCAGTAGTAGATGCGACCCCAAAAGTCCAGTTCCTGAAAACTGGTCGCCGGTAGCTGGGACTGGAAAAGCTGCTTCACCTGGTGATAGTCGCGCTCGTTGCGCACGAAGCCGATGCGCAGGTAGAGTCCGTACATGCGCAGGCTAAGGTTGGAGAAGCGGTGCGAGGACTCTATCTGCCGCGTAAGCAGGTTGGTCTCGTCGGCCAACTGCTCAGCCCGCCCCTCAATTCCTCGCACAATATACTGACCTTCAATGCGTTTTTCGAATTCTAGAATCTCCAGCGCCTGGTTGAGCATACCCGCTGCCCTGGCCCGCTCTTTGGCCTTCTCGAG
>JAUMBM010000343.1:0-869 GCA_032115735.1 Saprospiraceae bacterium | reverse complement strand
CGGTAGAGACCTTTGTTGTAGAGCAGACGGGCATAGTCAATGTTCTCGCGTATGAGTATGTCCTCATTATTGCCCTTATTGAGCAGCCGCAGGCTGATGAGCAGCTGCTTGTACAGATGGGCTTTGAGGTTGGAGAGCTGCGTCTTCTTGATGCCCGGAATTTTCTGGAGCAGTTGCTCCTCCTCGTATTCCCCCTGGCGATCGAGAAAGTCAAATAACTGCAGGAAGAGAATGTCTGACGAAGCCTGATTGCGTTTTACAAATAACCGAAAGTGACGCTTTTCCGCACGGCTAAGCGAATTGATCAACTGCATCAGATCGTCGGTTTTTTGCTTGGGCATTGTAATACTGTATTGAGTAAATAACTGATAGCCAAATGCTATTTTCGTAAATACGGTAAATAAGAGCTTGTACTAATAGACATTTTGGGTAGCCACATGATTGGCAAAACGAAATACCTTTGATTGGTGCAAAGCTATGCTTTTATTTTTTTTAATTCTGCAATTTGCTTATGGCTGCCGATAAAGTCTATATTTTTGATACAACCCTGCGCGACGGGGAGCAGGTGCCGGGCTGCAAGCTTGACCAGCAACAGAAAGTGCTTGTGGCGCAACAGTTGGAACGACTGGGTGTCGACATCATTGAGGCAGGTTTCCCCATCTCGAGCCCGGGTGATTTCGAGGCGGTAGTGGCGGTCAGTGAGGCGGTGCGGGAGCCGGTGATCTGCGCGCTCTCCCGGGCCGTAGAAAAAGACATCGATGTGGCAGCCGCGGCGCTGGCCAAGGCACGCCGGGGGCGTATCCACACGGGCATCGGCACCTCCGACAACCACATCACCCACAAGCTGCGCAGCACGCGGGAGGAGATCC
>JAUMBM010000342.1:0-1607 GCA_032115735.1 Saprospiraceae bacterium | reverse complement strand
CTACCCGCTGCCGATACCAGGGAACAGACATACAGCCGGCTCATCAAGGAAGAAGCAGCCCGGCTGGGATTCTCTTTCACGGGCATCGCTAAGGCCGAGCGTATGGATGAGGAAGCTCGCAGGCTTGAGCATTGGCTCAATCAGGGGATGCACGGCAGCATGCAGTGGATGGAAAACCATTTCGACAAACGCATCGATCCTACCGCCCTCGTCCCGGGTGCCCGTTCCGTCATCAGCCTCCTCTACAACTACCAGTCTGAAGAAAGACAGCAGGATCCGCTGGCGCCCAAAATCAGCCGCTACGCCTACGGCGAAGACTATCATTTTGTTATCAAGCGCAAGCTCAAAGACCTGCTCGCTTTCATTCGCGACCAGGTAGGCGAAGTCGACGGCCGCGTATTTGTCGATTCCGCACCCGTACTCGAGCGCGACTGGGCAAAGCGCGCCGGTAATGGCTGGGTCGGCAAGCATACCCTGCTCATCCATCCCCGCGCCGGCTCATGGTTTTTTCTGGCCGAAATAATCCTCGACCTCCCGCTGGCCTATGACCCCCCGCTCAAAGATTATTGCGGAAGCTGCCGACGCTGCATTGATGCCTGTCCTACCCAGGCCATCAGCCCCCAGGGCTACTGGCTCGACGCCTCGCGCTGCATCTCCTATCTGACCATAGAGCTCCGCGACGAAATTCCCGATGCCTTTGCGCAACAGATGGACAACTGGATGTTTGGCTGCGATGTATGCCAGGTGGTCTGCCCCTGGAATCGATTTGCCAAGGTACACGAAGAGCCCGCTTTTCTGCCGCCGCCAGCCTTGCTGAGCCTCGACCGGCGGGATTGGGAGGAGCTTACCGAAGAAGTCTTTCAGCAGGTTTTTAAGAAAAGTGCCGTCAAGCGCACGCGCTTTGCCGGCCTTAAGCGCAATATTGATTTTTTGAAAAAAAACCGCCAACGGCCACGCCCTGCGGGCGATGGCAGCCAACATACTCACAATAGCCAGGAGAAATAGCCTGCAAGCTTGCTACGCAAAACTTTCAGCGCTTTACTCATTTGATTTTCAACTGTTTTTACCGATATATTCATCTGTGTTGCTATCTCCTGATAAGTCATGGATTCCTGCCGGCTAAGCTGAAAAACAGCACGGCACCCACTCGGCAACGCATTGATAGCCTGCTCAATAGCTTGCTGCAATTCTCCCTGCAACAGCGCACCATCGGTGCGCTCATAGGCAGGCAAGGCCTGCTGCTCAGGGCGTTCCTCAAAAACCAACAACTGCTTCCGGCGCAGATGCGCAAGCGCCTCATTGATGGCCATACGGCGAAGGTAGCCACCCAGACTACCCTCTATCTGCAGCTCAGCCCGCTTTTGCCACAGGCGGATAAATACCTCCTGCGCCAGATCGTCTGCCAGGCTTGCATCTGTTACCAGCCGACCCGTCGTGTGCCTGACCATTGCGTAGTAGGCATCGAAAATTGACCGCAGCGCACCCGAATCTTCCGAGCGCAGTGCAACCAACCATTCCTGCTCTGCCTGCCTGTTGTCCATACTTACAACGATCAAGATACAATGATAACAATACCTCTGCGAGTTTTGCCGGACAGACTGCTTTTT
>JAUMBM010000341.1:0-3189 GCA_032115735.1 Saprospiraceae bacterium | reverse complement strand
CTTGGATGTTGCGGGTACTATCACTTGAATGCAGCAGCGCATAATCTACGTACGCTTGAGGGGGGGCTTTATACTGCCCGGATATGCGAAAGTGTTACTAATTTGACTATTTTTCCAATAACTCAGCCTCTCTGAGCTGATACTGCATGTGTTCGGGATCCTGATCGTTTAGGTACAACCGCCCCCGCACAAGAATGCGCTCGTCCATAGGCAGGCGTTCGGCACGTTCACGTCTCCAAATAACCTCAGCTACCGATTCCGGACCAGCATTTCCACAGAAAAAACACTGCGTATAGGGAAATGCCGACAAAATCAAAACCGTATCCAAGCCCGTCTCTTCCAATGGTAACGCATACCCCCCCAACTCTACCAAACAACCATCCAGCAACCGCAATGAATCACTAAACAGCGGATACAACAATACCCCCAACTCCGCCTCCGGCTCTACCCGCTCTTCATACGCCACCAATGCCAGCTGCGACCAACTCAATTTATAACAACAACTATCATAGTAAACAGCAAAAGGCCCGCCACGCCGCCCGGCAGCAGCAAAACCCACCAGCTCATCCTCACTAACTGCCTCTATCTTAGGCGCAGCAGACTGCTCCGCCCCACCGCAACCCACCACCAAAAACACCAACACCCAATAACTTACTACCCCAATGATTGCATACCCATTTCTCATGCCTGCCTTTTTCTCATAACAACAAAAAAAAACGGCCGCTCCCCTGCCGACAGGATGAGCACACGCATCCTGTACCAACAAAGAAGCAGCCTCGTATTTTTCTAAAGAACACTCAAATACTAAACCCCCAAGGCCGCCCGCGTAGCATCCAATACCGCACGAGCACCCGCAGCATCCGGCGCCTGCGCGTACACCCGAAGGACGGGCTCCGTACCAGAAGGACGAATCATCACCCACAACCCTTCGCCAAGGATAAACTTGTAGCCGTCAATGTCCTGCATCTCCTGCACCTTGTAAGAACCAAACGCACTGTACGCCCCCTGCCGGCAGTTGGCAATCACAGCCTGCTTCTGTTCTTCACTAATATGTAAATCATCGCGGTCTGAGCTAAACGGCCCTACCAATTCATACACCTCAGCAATCAATGCCTGCAAAGATTTGCCCGTTTTAGCCATGAACTCAAGTATCATTAAGCCTATCCACACACCATCCCGCTCAGGAATATGCCCCTTAACCGCCAATCCGCCCGACTCCTCACCTCCTACCAATACATCCTCTTTGGCCATGATCTCCGCAATGTACTTAAAGCCAATCTTGGTCACCTCATACGGTAACCCAAACAAGCCTGCCAGCTTAGTCATTTTCTCCGTAACACTAAAGGTCACAACCACCTTGCCTGAGCGTCCCAGATACTTGTACTGGTACAACAACAGCAATAACAAAATGTGATGGCTATCCACAAAATTTCCGTCACTATCGTACATGCCAATGCGATCAGCATCCCCGTCATTCGCCAGACCCAAATCTATATCCGGATTATTGCGAATGAGCTCTGACAATTCCAGCAAATTGCGATGTATCGGTTCAGGTGCCTGCCCGTGAAACCCGGGATTCTCATCAGAATGCAAGTGTAAAGCCTCCGGAAATATCGAGCGCATTACACGCTGCCCGGCACCATACATAGCATCAAAGGCTATTCGCAGACCAGCATTGCGAATCAACGCCAGATCAAAATTGGCCGCTACATGAGCCAGGTAGATCTGTTCCAGATCTGTGTACTCCAGCAGACCCTGCGCCGACATTGACGCCAGTTCAGGCAGACCACCAGGTACCTCCGCGGGAATCAGCGCTTCCACTTCCGATACCTCAGCAGGAATCATCGGCCCTCCAAGCTTTGACTTCAGCTTGTATCCATTGTAAGAAGGCGGATTGTGGCTGGCCGTAATAACCACCCCCAGATCTGCCCCGTGCTTAGTTACGCCCAGCGAAACCGCTGGCGTAGATACAAAGTGCGGCGCCAAAAATACTTTAATACCGTGAGCAGCCAATACCCGCGCAGTCGTCTCTGCAAACATCTTACCGCCAAAACGACAGTCGTGTCCAATAACAACTTTACTACCCCCCTGTTGCTTCAGCCAGCGCGCAGTGCCTTCTGCCACCCTTTTTACGTTATCAACGGTATAGTCATCGGCGATGATAGCTCGCCAGCCATCTGTTCCAAATTTAATTGCTGTCATTATCAATACCTTTATGACGGTTATTCAAAACAATTGATATCCCTAGTTGCGGCTGTTAACCGGCAAAATTGTCCAGCTACTCTGCGATTCTCCACTGCTGTTGACCACCCGAAGGGTCTGCCCGTCAAGCGCAATGGCCAACTGCCGGCTATCAGGTGACCACGCCAGCCCGTGTACAAAATTTTCTCCCGAAGGCCGGAAACTAGCCGTCTGTCTGCCTGTCTCCGCATCCCAGATAACCACCTGCCCATTGTTGTCTCCCGTGGCAATGCGGTTGCCCATAGTTGCCCAGGCAGCGGCCATTACCCAGTTGGTATGCCCGTTAGTCAACCGACGCAGAGGCTTACCTGTTACCGCATCCCATATAATCCCCTTCAAATCATCACTGACAGACAGTAATTTGGAGCCGTCAGGTGAAAAAACCACATCCCGCACGTAGTCAGTATGTTCGCTCAGCGTATTTTCCAACTTTCCGGTTTGCGCGCTAAAAATCAACACCTTACCATCATCCGATGCAGTTGCAATTCGCTTGCCGTTGGCCGACCAACTGACACCCCGCACCCAGTCAGTATGTCCCGATAACCGAAAACGAAGGCTCTCAGACGCTACGTTCCACACCCATGTCTGATGATCATCGGTAGCAGCAGCCAGGTATTGCCCGTCAGGTGACCACGCAAGGTCGCGTACGTAATCGGCCTGCGCCATGCTTGCCTCCAGGCTGCCACTGCTCACACTCCACACCCGCGTAGCATTCTCACTGCCGGCCGCCAACTTGCTGCCGTCTGGTGACCAGGCCACCGAAAACAAACTACTCTCCCCCGCCTGCGATACAATCCAGCGCACCTGGCTTTGCCCGGGGGTAAATATCCCAAGCCGGCCATCGCCAAAACCAACCGCCAACTGCCTGCCATTGGGCGACCAGGTCACAGCCAGCTGCGAGACTACTGCCTCTTCTTCCGCCACCACCCCTGTATCCTCGATGACTTC
>JAUMBM010000340.1:0-8370 GCA_032115735.1 Saprospiraceae bacterium | reverse complement strand
GCGCTAATGTTTCGCTGTCTCCGGATGGCCGGCGTATGTTTTTTAATCGCATTGAGCTGAAAGGGAATACAGCCGGAACTGCCAAAATTTATCTGAGTGAGCAGGGCGAAGATGGCTGGAAAAGTGCCAACGAGGTATCCGGTGTGAACGGAGCCTGGCTGGCATTGCATCCCGTGGTAGGGGAGCTCTTTGGGCAGGAGGTGCTGTTCTTTGTCAGCGATATGCCTGGTGGGCAAGGTGGTCTGGACATTTATTATGCTACGCATAAAGGGGAGGGTAATTACGGTGAGCCGCGCAACCTGGGGCCGGTCATCAATTCTCCGGGGGATGAGTATTCTCCCTGGTGGCATGATGGTACGCTTTATTACAGCTCCAGCGGTCTGCCTACCGTAGGGGGCTTCGATATTTTTTATGCTGTATGGGATGGGTCCAACTGGACGGAGCCGGCAAACATGGGCACGGCTTTCAATTCAAGCGCAGATGACTTGTATTTCAGAATAGATAAGGAAGGATACAACGGTTATTTCACCTCCAATCGCCCGGGTGGCAGGGCTATGCGGGGGGTTGGTAAAACCTGCTGTACGGATATTTACAATTTCGAGATCGCCCGTACTTATGCGGATCTTGTTGTAGGAACTTTTGAATCGGAAAAGCGTCAGCCACTGAAAGGGGCAACCATTCAGCTGATTGAGATGGTCAATGATGTACCCGGTGCGGTGGTGGAAAAAACACTGGATGCAGGTAACCGTTTTGATTTTCCGCTCACACTTGAGCGCCCATATATGGTCGTAGCAAGCCACCCGCAGTTTTTCCCTGATACGATGAGGTTCAATACGGCCGGTTTGCGGGAGAGCAGAACCTTCGAGCACCGATTCTTCCTGCGCCCGAAGCCTGTGGAGCCCGACAGTATTGTCATCAATATCGAGGAGCCCATCGTATTGGAGAATATCCTGTACGATTTTGATGCGGACCAGATTCGTGCTGATGCTGAGCCGGATCTGCAGGTAGTATTGGAGCTGATGAACCGCTATGCGGATATGCGCGTAGAGCTGGGTTCGCACACAGATGCCCGCGGTAATGACGCTTACAATAAAGATCTCAGCCAGCGCCGCGCAGAATCTGCGCGCAGATGGCTGGTTCGCAATGGAGTCAACCGCGAGCGCATCGACGCAGTCGGCTATGGCGAAACGGTTCCCAAAGCTGTCACGGCTAAGCAGGCTGCCGAGCATACTTTTCTCAAAGAGGGTGACGTGCTGACGGAGGCATTTATCGCTGCTTTGTCTACAGAAGAACAGCGGGAGGTTGCGCACTTGTTGAATCGCCGTACGGAATTCAAGATCGTATCAGGTCCTACCAGCATCACAATCCAACGTAAGGCGTTGCAAAAGCGGGAAAGTACAACGCCTTCCAATCAACGCAACAGGCTGATAGGCAGTGTTGTAAATGCCTCTGCAGTTGAGGTGCTTCCTGTGGCACAGCAGCGGGACACCATTCACCACTATTCTTCACTGTACGGGCAGAAAAATCTGCGCAATGTACCTATCATGCAGTTTGATCGCCGGTTTGTCGATCTGGGTAATGTGAGAAAGGGGGAGAAGCGAACTTTTACTTTCAAATTTGTGAACCGGGGTAGTGTGCCACTCAAAATTAGTGTAATCTCTGCCTGCGATTGTACTACCACAGATTATTCTACCCGCGCCTACCAGCCGGGTGAATCCGGGGTCATCACTGTAACTTTTGACAGTGCCAAGAAGGATGAATCAGAGATTATCGATGTAGATATATTCCTCGAGAACGAAGATCCCAGAGGCAATCCTATTGTCGAAATGCTTAAGTATAAGTACACGCTCACCAATCGCTAGGCTTGTACTTGAAAATTAAAAAGGCCCGAAGCATGGTTGTGCTTCGGGCCTTTCTAGTTGGCGGACGTTTGATGGTTGTATACAAAGAAAATGCTCAAGGTAAAGTGACAGGAAAGTAGTCATGCAGCCTTGCGTGAGGGCAACGCAATCAGGTGCGGGCGGAGTTGTCGATCCAGGCACAGGCCATATCGTAGAGCATATCCTCTACCTGCTCCGGTATGTTGCCATCTTTGGAGATGTTGGTGAGTCTGGGGAGATGGTCTGCAAAGTATACATGATCGTAAGCCATGCCCAACAGGGTACTGGCAAGGGCGAGCGGATAGGAAAAAGCGGGGTTGATTTCCTTGGCAATAGCGCCAACTTTAGCCGCTAAAGCCTTGTAAGTAGCAAAAAAGCCAGCTTTGTTCTCTTGGTCTACCGTTTTGGTATGGTAGCTCTTGGTGCCTTCCGCTATGACAATTTTATGTAAGATATCTTCATCGACAAAAGGGATATTGATATTGCGTTGAGCAGAGTGAATGATGGCCCGAATGGCGTGGCGGAGCTTGAGTTTGGGGTCGCTGACGTTATGGGTGGCAAATTCAATCATGTAGGCCGTCCACTCCCAGTACCAACACAGCAAATAAACAAGCAGATTGTGCTTGTTTTCGAAATATCGATAAATAGACGCTTCTGTAGAGCTGATACGCTCTGCCAGTTTTTTGAAGGTAAACTGCTCAAATCCAATCTCGTCAATGAGCAGGATGCTGTACTTGATAATGTTTTTACCAAGTTTTGTCTCCTGAGGGTCCCGGATGTAAAGTTTGTCATTTAGCTGAATTTGTACACCAACAGCCATGTCGAACAGTATTTTGTTATAAAACTAGGCAGCAAAAGTCTCAAAAATGATTGAAAAAATTTATTCATTTAATGAACCATACTAAAAAGAATGACAAACTGATGTAGATATTGTTCGCAGGGATGTGAATTTGGGGACCAATGCGGATTGGATTAACTTGTAGGTTAGTTAAAAAAAAAGCAAGGGGCTGGCTAAGCCTGGCCCAGCCGCCCCTTTATCTGACTTTATCACAAACTAATCAAGATTTTCAAACTGGTAAATATCCAAATCGAGTTGTGCATTGGGTTCGATGTCTACAAGCGTGTGGATTACACCATCCGCAAGGTTATACACCCAGCCATGCAGATGCGGGCCATTGCGATCCTTCCAGGCCTGCTGTACAATGGAAGTTTTTGCCAGATTACTGACCTGTTCTATGACGTTGCATTCAATCAATTTATTGACGCGATCTTCTTCGGTAGGCATGGCATCAATTTCTGCCTGATGGAATCGATACACATCTTTGATATGTCGCAACCATTTGTTAATGAGACCCAGGGATTGTCTGGAAAGCGCAGCTTTTACCCCTCCGCAACCATAATGCCCACAGACCACGATGTGTTCCACTTTGAGTACTTCTACGGCGTATTGTAGTACGCTCAGCAGGTTGAGGTCTGTATGTATGACCAGATTGGCAACATTTCTGTGGATGAAAATCTCCCCGGGTTGTGTTTGCGTAATTTCGTTGGGGGGGACGCGGCTGTCAGAGCAGCCTATCCACATAAAAGTAGGTGTCTGAATATTGACTAGCCGGTTGAAGTAGTCAGGATCCTGCTCAACTTTCTCTTTTGCCCACAATTTGTTTTCTGACAATAACAATTCAAATGGTTTCATTTAGCCGTGTGTGTTTTTATAAATGAATAGTATGTGTACCCATCAGGGTGAAGTTTACGAATGATACCGCTGCAGATCTGTTGTCCGGAATAGGGCGCAGGGCTATTAATGGCAAGGGTAAAAACCATGCCGAAGGCCGCTTGACTGGTGGCCGTCGCACAACTGTTGATAATACCAAAAATAGCTGTTATTGTGTAAAGTAGCTATGCTTTTTAAAAAAAAAGCATAGCTATTATTGTGGAGTGTAAAATGCCTTTCTGCAGCGTCAGCCGCAGAAAGGCATCCCATGAAATGGCAACTATTTTTTAAACATCCATTGGACCATTTCAGGCAGACTCACTTTTTTGCCATAGAGGAGTATCCCTGTCCTATATATTCTACCCGACAACCACACCAAGCCTACCGCCGTACCCATGCTGAGGACGACCGAAACGACTACCTGCCACCAGACGGGATCGAACGGGAGTCTGGCTGGCATAACAATGGGTGAGAACAGGGGGAAGATGGATGCCCACACAGCCATGGTGGAATGTGGAGATCGGATTGCTGCCAGCATAATGTAGAATGCCAGCACAACGGGTAAGGTGATGGGGATGGTGAGCGACTGGCTTTCTCCCATATCGTCGCTCATGGCTGATCCTACAGCTGCAAACAAGGAAGCGTACATAAAATACCCGCTCAGGAAGTAAAGAATAAACAGGGGAATGATGATGCCCCACTGCATTTTATACAATTCGTAGCTGATTCGCTCTATCATCAGTTCGGCATCGGCGGGATTCCATTCGGCTGTATCGGCAACGGCTCCCTGCGGGCTGATGCCAAAGAACAGATTTACGAGCAGCAATATCCCCGGGATCAGAATTGCCCAGACGGCCACCTGGGTAAGTCCTACCCCTCCGACACCGATGATTTTGCCCATCATCAGCGGGAAGGGGCGGACGGAGGACACCATAACCTCCACGATGCGGTTTGTTTTTTCCTCCATAACGCCTCGCATGACCATCATACCATAGATAAAAACGGTCGTATACATGATAAGCCCCATGATGGCACCAATCATAGCGGCTATGGTACCGGTGAGTGAGCTGCCTGCCGACTCACCGCCGCGAATACCGTGCGGACTGATAGTTAGTTCGGTTTCCAGTGCTTCAATCTCTTCCTCCTTAAGGTTGAGTTGCCGTATTTTATGTTGTCGAAGTGCTGTCTGGATTCGATTGACGAGTATGGGTTCTGCGTCCAGGGTCAGCTTTTGGTCAGAATAGTAATGGACTTCGTATGATTTTTGGTTGATAGGGCCGGCTTGGGGGATCACCAGAATGCCATCATAAGGAAAATCATCCCCCTGAGCTGCTGCCTGTTGGGTAAGGCTGTCGAGTGGTTGATCGCTCAGGCTAAAGTAGACGGTGTTGTCATCGGCTATAGCATTGTCAAACAGATTACCGGGATCCACAACGGCCACATTGAGTGCATCATCACTCTGGTACCTGAATATGAGCTGTACAACCGCGATAAAGAGTCCGATAGCCAGGGGCGTGAGCAGCGTGGTGAGTATGAAAGATCTGCGCCTCACCCGGGTAATATATTCCCGCTCAATAATCAAAAGGAGTTGCTTCATCATGTTGGCGTGTTATTTATGATTGACCAGCCGAATAAAAATTTCGTTGAGGCTGGGGATTTCTCGTGTAAAAGATTGTATGTCAATTCTTTTTTCGATTAGGTAGCTGATGAGTTCAGCCGGACGCACAGCATCGGGCAGCTCGGCCAGCACCTGGCCCGGGCTGGGGAAATGCAGGCTGTACGGCATTTCCCCGGGCTGGGCCGGCCAGGTGCCTTCATAGGTTATGGCGTAGCGCCTGGGCTGGCCAAAGGTCTGTATGGCGGAAAGCTCCCCGGAGAGAATATTTTTACCCTGATTGATGAGGACAATTTGCTGGCAGATAGACTCGGCCTGTTCCATACGGTGCGTACTCAGTATGATGGCAGCTCCCTCATCGCGCAGTCTGAGAATTTCTTCTTTCAGGCGGCTGGCATTGACGGGATCCAGACCGGAGAAGGGTTCATCGAGGATGATAAGTGCGGGTCGATGCATAACAGTTGCAATAAACTGCACCTGTTGCTGCAGGCCTTTAGATAATTCTTCCACGCGTTGCCCCCAGCGGGCCGAAAGCTGGAGCTTTTCGAGCCACTCGCCGGCTGCGCTGCGGGCGGCAGCTTTTTCCATACCTTTTAATCTGGCGAGGTAGATGAGGTGCTCTCCGACAAACATTTGTTTGTAGAGTCCGCGCTCTTCCGGAAGGTAGCCGATGGCCGACTGATGCTTATCAGACAGGGGCTCATCCTGAAAAAGAATGCGACCTGCATCAGCTTGGGTGATGGTGGTAATCATTCGGATGATGGAGGTTTTGCCGGCGCCATTCGGGCCCAGCAAACCCATGATTTGTCCCGGGGAGATCGAAAAACTTACCTGATCTACGGCTATTTTTTCGCCATATCGCTTGCTGACTTCCAGCAGACGTACCAGTTGCTCCATTGCATGCTCAATTTTGACTGGCGTCTAAGATCGTAGTTTTTTCCCAGCTGACCTAATTATATAGGCGGAGCAGCCGGATAAAATTTGCTACATTTACACAAATAAGTGATTTGTATGTCTGCTCCCAACCAGCAACCAGCAAAATGGATCATCATCGTGAATCCTGCTGCCGGCGGCGGCCATGCCGGCCGGGTGTGGCCCGCTATGAAATCGCGCATTTGTGATGCCTTGTCGACCCCGGTTGTACTATTTAGCAAGCACAAGGGGCACATAGTGACTTTGGTTGGTGAGCGAGCAGCTCTCGGCGATCGGCGGTTCGTGGTGGTAGGTGGCGACGGAAGCTGGCATGAGCTGGTCAACGGAGTTATGCAGCAGACCTGTGTTCCTGCTGAAGATTTTGTGCTGGCCCTGCTGCCGGTGGGTACTGGCAATGACTGGATCCGCACGTACGGAATACCCCGGGAGGCGGGAGCCTGGATACGTTGGTTTGCTGAGGCGCGTTCCCGGCGGCTGGCTGTGGGACGAGTCCGATATCAAGATGAGACAGGAGGGCAACAAACGCGGTTTTTTATGAATGTAGCCGGTTTGGCCTACGATGGATACGTGGTACGCTACACAACAACGCTCAGTCCGCCGCGCTATTCGAGAAAACTATTTTACCTGCTTGCCATCCTCCGCTGTCTCTTTCAGTTCAGGCCGTTGCCTGCTACCCTGAGGTACGATAATGAGGTGGTCAGTCAACATTTTTACACCCTGCACGCCGGCTTAGGCCGCTATGCGGGTGGCGGCATGCAGCCTACGCCGCATGCGCGGCCAGGCAGCCAGGAGCTGGCGCTCATGTACGCAGGGCCTGTAAGCCGCTGGGGGGTGATCAAAAGCCTGCGGCTTTTTTTCAATGGGAAAATAGGCACACACCCGTTGGTTGTGCTGGCGCACACGAAGCGTGCGCGAATCGAAGCAGCGGGCGAAGCCCTGCTGCTGGAGGCTGACGGCGAATTTTTGGGCCACACCCCTGTTGATATTGATCTTGTGCCGGAGGCATTGCAAGTAATTTGCTGACAGGGTATGCATGACTTATAAGACAAAACCTGATGATGGGATTAATAAGTTCATTTTTGTGTCATTTTTAAACAAAAGGCCCCTGCTCCTGTTGAAACTGCATTCATATTGTCTTGAGAATTTTCAGCAGAACAAATGTCAAAGAAAAAGGTCATCGTTATCGGCTCCGGTTTTGCCGGGCTAGCCGCAGCCAGCTGTCTGGCAAAAGAGGGGTTTGAAGTAACGGTACTCGAGAAAAACGGTAGTCCGGGTGGGCGCGCACGACAGTTTACGGTCGATGGCTTCGTTTTTGATATGGGTCCCAGTTGGTATTGGATGCCGGAGGTGTTCGAATCGTTTTTCAATCTTTTTGGCAAATCCGTGAAGGACTACTACCAATTGGTTCGTATGGATCCTTCGTATACAATATATTTTGGACCTGGTGATCGCATGGAAGTACCTGCAGGCCAAGAGGCGCTCTTTGACCTTTTTGAAAAATATGAGCCGGGCAGCAGCCAAAGCCTTAAGCACTTCCTGGAGGAGGCCGCCTATAAATATGAGGTGGGTATGCGTGAATTTGTATTCAAGCCTAGCCATTCTATTTGGGAGTTTGCGGATATCCGAATTCTCACCAGCCTTTTCCGGCTGCAGATGTTTCAGTCTCTTTCCAGCCATGTGCGCAAGCTTTTTAAGAACCCCAAGCTGATAGAATTGCTGGAATTTCCGGTCTTGTTTTTAGGGGCTACACCGCAGAAAACGCCGGCACTATACAGCCTGATGAATCACGCTGATTTGTCGCTGGGCACTTGGTATCCTATGGGGGGGATGCACAAAATTGTGGAGGCAATGGTCAGTGTTGCCCAAGAGCAAGGGGTAGTGTTTCGCTTCCAACAGGAAGTAACGAGTATGGATGTCGAGCAAGGGCGGGTGAGCAAAGTGCGGACGAAGGACGCAGAGTACACGGCAGACTATGTGGTTGGCGGAGCTGATTACCATCACCTGGAACAGGAGGTGTTGCCAGAGGAGGGTCGCCAGTATACGGAGGCTTACTGGGATGGCCGTACGATGGCTCCTTCGAGTTTATTGTACTACATAGGTCTTGATAAGAAACTGGATAACCTCCATCACCATACACTCTTTTTTGACGAAGATTTTGGCCGCCACGCGCATGAAATTTATGAATCACCGCGCTGGCCAACAAAGCCACTTTTTTATGTGTGTGCACCCTC
>JAUMBM010000339.1:0-6274 GCA_032115735.1 Saprospiraceae bacterium | reverse complement strand
GGTGACCAGACGTAGGTGTATTCGCTTCCCTGACTGGAGGTAGTAGCATCAAGCGTGAGGGAGGTACGTACGCAGCTGAGAATCGGCGGCGGCAAAATGTGAACGAGCGGTGCAAGAGTGTCTATGGCTACAGCGACACTACCTGTACTGCTACATTCATTGCGCGTGTTCGTGATCTGCAACAGATAGCTGCCTGCCTGATTGATGGTAGGTTGTTGGCTTTGTCCCCCCTGAAGGATTCGGCCGTCAGTAGTAGTCCAGTTGTAGATGAACTCGTTGCCTGCACTTGAGGCACTGGCATCCAGCAACAATGCTGTTCGCAGGCAGTTGAGTGTATCCGGGGGTAAAATTGCCACAACAGGAGCTGTTATATCCTGCTGAACAGCGACAGAAGCCGAGGCAGTGCAATTGTTTGACAGGTTGGTGATGTTGAGGGTGTAAGTACCTGCTTGGTTGATGGTGGGCATGAGACTACTGGCCCCGGATACTATATTGCCGTCGGCCGTAGTCCAGAGGTACTGATATATGCTACCCGTGCTGGAACCACCGGCATTCAGTACAATCTCTGTTCTGGAACAGTTGAGCGTATCTGCTGCCGCGATGAGCACGGTAGCAACATCTGTATCATTGCCGATTACAACGAAATCAGTGGCAGAACATCCGTTGTTGGTATTGGTTACCTGCAGTTGGTAGATACCCGCCAGCCCTATCGAAGGGGTAAGTGTGTTAGCCCCCGACAGAATAAGTCCGTCGTTGGTGCTCCATTGATAGCTGTAGCCTCCGCCTGCGGAAGAATTGCTGCCATCGAGGTTGAGGCTCTCAGCTCCGCACACAAAAACCTGCGACTCACCGGCCGCGGCAACGGGCAGCAGGGTGTCTACCACAACACTTACACTGCCACTGCCTAGGCATCCGTTGGCCGGGTTGATGATCGTCAATTGGTATACCCCGGCCGCAGTTACTATGGGCGTCAGTGTTTGAGCGCCGTCGAGAATAGTGCCATCGTCCGTTGTCCACGTATATACCAGACCGGGATCCTGATCAGAGGCGGTAGCATCAAGGGTGAGCTGAGACTGCAGACAGGTGATGGGATCCGCGGGCGTAATAGCCACTGTAGGCAGATTATCATCGCCTTCTACGGTGAGGGTAAAAGTATCTTCACAGCCATTTTCTACGTCGGTTACGATCAGCGTATATTGTCCTACCGCACCGATCGTCAGCTGTGGGCTTCCCTGACCATCCACGATCACACCCTGTGAGGTCTGCCAGTCAAAACTTAGTCCTTGCGAGCCCGCAGCTATGGATTGGCTTCCGTTGAGGACAAGGGTGGTGGTAAGGCAGGTAAGCATGCCGGGATCAGCAACAATAGCCGTGGGCTCCTGTGTGTCGTCTAAAACGGTCATCTCATATTCTGCTGAGCAACCAGTTTCATTGTTGATGACCGTCAATGTATAGCTACCCGCTTCGCCAACAACCGGGTAGAGGGAGTTGGCTCCGGACAGAATCAGCCCGTCCGGTGTAGACCACTCGTAGCTGTAGTCCGGTCCGGAAGAAGAACCGGATCCGTCCAGGGTCACGGTAGGGGGATCACACAGGATCGTCTCCTCAGGGACAAAAGCAATCGGTATGTCTGGATTAGCGACTACGTTGGCAGTAAATGTTTCTACGCATTCGCTCAGCCCATCGTTGTAGATGACGGTGAGCGTATAAGTACCTTCCTGATTGACGGTAGCAACCGGACCATTTTCACTGACAATGTTGCCGTCGGGCGTCGACCACTCGTAAGTAATGTTGGGGCCGGAGGAAGAGGCACTCCCGTCGAGGGTCAGCGGACCACTGCAACCTAAAAAGCCGGGTGGAGCAATGGTGGCATTGATTTCGCTTGCGGTGATGACCACCTGATCCTCTTCTGTGCAGCCGGTAGCTTCGTCATATAAGGTAAGTATATAAGTCCCCGGGCCGCTGACTGTAGGCGTGAGGGTATTTTCACCGCTAATGATTTGTCCGTTGAGGGTTGACCACTCATACGTGTAGGTGGATGCCTGGTCAGAGCCGGTGCCGTCCAGTACAGTAGAGGCTCCCACACAAGGCAGTTGGGCTGTTGGCCCGGCATCAACGTTGATCGGCTCCGGTAAGATAGGGCACACACGTTGCACATTGGTGGAAGCGCCTGTGGAAGCTGTATAACCCCAGTAGGCAAGGGGATTACCGGCAAAGACATTGTTGATAATGTCGTATACACCGCTGAGCCGCAGTACTCCGTCAAAATAAATGGCATAGGTCATCGGACCCGGATCCCATTCCATGGTGACGGTATGGTTTTGTCCGTCTTCTATATTGGGTAAAGCGACAGGACCTTGAAAGGGAGCATTCATATTCCCGTTCAGGTTAATGGCGCAGTGATCTTGCGGTATATCTCCAACGGCGGCACCATTATTCCAGGTATCAAATTCAACAATGAAGGAGTTGGCAATGCCGGCGGCACCAATGCCACCGCCCTGCTGCCCGCAGGCCGGAGAGCTACTCTGCTTGTATACGAGACAGATACCGTCGGCACCACTAGCATCGTTGGTGCCAAAGTACAAGGTCATCGTATGCGTCAGTGGCATAGAAAAATCGACGGGTGTGTTCAGCCAGGTGCAACCACTCTGACCAGGCGCATTGGGGGTCAGCTGAATGCAGTTGCCCTGATTGGAGGCACTACCGGAAACCACAAACTCACCATTGCAGGGAATCTGACTCCAGAGGGATGAAGCTGCGACGAGAAAAGTACAGATAGTAGTGAGTAATCGATTCATTTTTAGTTCAATGAGTTGAAATGAAGGGTCGCTGTTGCGCGCGGCAGGTATAGCTATATGGAGAAAAGCTATGCTAAGATAGCAATAATTGACAATAAGGTTGTTACGAAAAAGGTATTATTGGTATTTTGTTTGGTAGTTCGTGCTTGTGTCGCTATTTTTGTTAGGATTCTTTGCGTGTACTATAATATATTACATCTATGAAACTTCATAAATTACTGGCAGCCATTTTTTTATTGGCAGCATCAACGGGCTATGCCCAAGCGCCTTATCGCGCTTACATCAACGAACAGGCAGCTGCTCTGGAGCGGCAGGTCATCGGCTGGAGGCGACACATGCATCAGTATCCCGAACTGAGCAACCGCGAGTTTAAAACAGCAGCGTATGTGAGTTCGCACCTGCAGTCACTCGGACTGGAAGTCCGTACAGGCATCGCACACACAGGCGTTGTGGGTATTTTGCGGGGGGCTCAGCCAGGACCCGTAGTCGCTTTGCGGGCTGATATGGATGCTTTGCCGGTGGCTGAGCGTGTTGATCTTCCTTTTGCTTCCAAAGAGAAAAGTACCTACCTGGGTGCCGAAGTCGGGGTGATGCATGCCTGCGGCCACGATACCCATGTGGCTATGCTCATGGGGGCTGCACAAATTTTGTCAGGTATGCGCGATCAGATCAAAGGAACGGTCGTATTCATTTTTCAGCCTGCGGAGGAGGGGGCGCCTCCGGGGGAGCAGGGCGGCGCAAAACTCATGGTTGAACAAGGAGTGCTCGTGAATCCCAACGTCGATGCTATTTTCGGCATTCATATCAATTCTCAAACGCCGGTGGGCACGATTCGCTACAAGCCCGAGGGCACCATGGCAGCGGCAAACTCATTTACAGTGAAAATCAGGGGCAAGCAGGCACATGGTTCCGCACCTTGGGGAGGAATCGATCCCATTACCATCGCAGCGCAAATCATACAGGGCTTTCAGCACATCGTCAGCCGGCAGGTGAATATTACCAACGAGCCCGCAGTAATCAGTATCGGTAAAATTTCTGGTGGGGTCAGGTCCAATATTATCCCTGAAGAGGTTGAACTGATCGGGACAATTCGAACACTTGACAAGGAAATGCAACAAGATATCCACCAGCGTATTCAAAGTACTGCTGCCAATATAGCAGAGGCCTGGGGCGCTCAGGCGGAGGTCATCATTGAAGAGGGCTACCCCATAACCTATAATGATCCTGCCCTGACCAATCAGATGCTGCCAACACTGCAACAGGTGGCAGGGGCTGATAAAGTCATACTAGGAAAGGCGGTTACGGGTGCGGAGGACTTTTCATTCTTCGCTGAAAAAGTGCCCGGCCTGTTTGTCTTTCTCGGCGGCATGGCTCCCGACAAAAAACCCGAAGAGGTGGCTCCCCACCATACGCCGGACTTTTTTATCGATGAGAGCGGTATGAAACTGGGCGTGGAGGTGTATTGCAATCTCGCACTCGACTACCTGCTCATGCAAAAATAGTTTCGTATTGTCAGTCAGCTATCTGGGAAGACAGGCAAAATAATAAGTCTGCAATCATTTGTATCCAATAACTGATTCCAGGCATCAAAAAAACAACGGCTTCACGAAAAGCTATCTAATCGCTTTCGTGAAGCCGAACTTTTTTAGGGGTAGTAGTGTTATCCTATCGGTAATTATGTTTTGTTAAAATTGGGTAAAGTAAAGTTGTTAAAAAATATTCTACTTAATATTGCGTTTGTGTTTTGCACTTGTTCGGAAACGAGTATTCTTCTGGCCTAACCAAAAACATGTCACAATGACAAACAGATCATTGAAGCGAAGGTGGTTGCGTACTAAAATGGCCCTGAGCCAGACAGTAGATAAAATCCTTTCCATCAATCGCCGTCGGAAGTGGTTGTCTTCATCAGCCGATTTTGCCAATGACATGGACGAAATTGATCAGGAGCTCAAGGTACTCAACAAAATCGCCGATCATCAGGCACGCCTGCTGAAAAAGTATGAGACGGAAATTGGCACAGTCTCTAAAAATTATTAGTCTTCATGCAACCTGTTTCAGTGGCAGCTACAGCCGCTCCTGAAACAGGTTGCGTTAACATCCGTCTTCAAATTTTTTCCTGAAAAATCTGAGAACGGGCACTAGGGGCGCAGCTCCCACACAACACTCCCTTTCGCAGGCAATTCGAAGGAACCAATGTCTGCTACCATTTTTCCACTGATGATATCGTAGGCCTGTCGGTACCCTGCCATACGCTCCTCATAGGCAGCGGTAGCTACCTTAGCCGGACTGTTGCCTGAGTTATAGGCTACCATGACTGTCTTTTCACCATTGTAGCGAAAATATACGTAGACGTTGTCGCGAGGAACAAACTGCATAAGCTTTCCGTCCTGCAGTACGCTGTTCTCCCGCCGATATCGTGCCAATGTCCTTATGAATGCATATGCCTCCTGCTCCTGCGGGCTTCTGCCGTTTTCCGTAAATTTATTGACAGGATCATTGGGCCAGCCGCCGGGGAAATCGCGTCGTCCGGCTTCACCAAAGGCGCCGCCTGTGCCTGTCATGAGAATTTCGGTGCCGTAGTACAGCATAGGTACCCCGCGCAGGGTCATCAGCATTGCGATACCGGACTTGAATTTCTGCAGATCCTCTCCAACTGCGCTGAAAAATCGCTGGGTATCGTGGTTGTCCACAAAAGTTACGTGGTGGTAGGGACTTTGATAGAGGTAGTCCTGCGCCAGCGTATAATAAAGGCGAGAGGTGCCTTCCGTCCAGCCCTGCTCTCTGTTGAGTGCCTCGTGGATAGCAAAGTAAACCTGAAAATCGGTCAGCCCCGGCAGACCTGTGTTCATATCCTCCCGCTGGGGATTGTCTCCGTCAAAGCCAGCCTGAATGCCGGGGCCGTGTTCCCATACTTCTCCGAAAATACCCAGGCCGGGAAATTCGGCTCTGAGCCTGCGCGCCCACTCAGCCATAAAGGCCTGATCGGGATAGGGATAGGTATCAATCCGGTAGCCGTCGTGCCCGCTGAAAGCAACCCACCAGATACTGTTCTGAATCAGGTAGTTGGCTAGCTGTGGCTGCCGTTGGTTGAGGTCGGGCATGTGGTGGTCAAACCAGCCTTCATGCATGCGGCGGCGGTCATAGTCCGAAGCATAAGGATCCAATACTACGGGCGCACGGAAGTTGGACTGCGTAAACTCGGTCCAGTCCTGATGTATCCAGTCTGCAGAGGGAATGTCACGGATAAACCAATGCTCGTCACCTGCATGGTTAAAGATGACATCCATGATCATCTTCATGTCTCGCTGGTGCAGCTCGTCAACAAGCCGAACATAATCGTCATTGCTTCCAAAGCGGCGGTCGATGGCGTAGTGATCCGTGACAGCATAGCCGTGATAGCTTTCATAAGGCTGGTTGTTTTCCATGACCGGGTTGAGCCAGAGGGCTGTAATGCCCATATCCTGCAGGTAGTCAAG
>JAUMBM010000338.1:0-3170 GCA_032115735.1 Saprospiraceae bacterium | reverse complement strand
GCATTCCGCTGGTGAAGCAGGCCAATCCCGACCTCGATGACTATGTGACGCGCCAGGCGCTGGAAGGCCTTTTTGATATGATCAAGCTCGAAGAGGCTAATATCCGCAGCAATGTGTCGGCACGCACCAGCGATTTGCTGCGGCGGGTATTTGCCCAGCAGGGCAAATAATTTTGTGTCAGCAAAGGAATAGTTTTTATCTTCGTATCACCAACCGGCTCAGGCCGACCGCTCGTCGGTCGGCCTGAGCCGGTTTTTGTTGGTTTTTGAATAATGGGCACTATTTTTGAAGCTCCGGTGGAGAGGGAATATACAGCCGGCCGCAAGGCCGATGAAACAGGATTATGATCGCTTATATCAAAGGGGAAATCACGCACAAAAACCCTGCCTTCGTCGTCGTAGAAGCCGCAGGCCTGGGCTACCACATCCATATAAGTCTGCATACCTACGCACAGATCGAAAAGCTCGAGGTTGTCAAGCTGCTCATTCATCAGGTGATCAAAGAGGATGCTCACCTGCTCTATGGTTTTGCTTCAGATGCCGAGCGCTCGCTTTTCCGCCTGCTGCTGAGTGTCACGGGCGTAGGCCCCACTTCCGCCCAGCTCGTACTGTCAGCCCTTTCACCTGACGAACTGAGGGCCGCTATCGTAGGTGAAAATGAGGCCACCTTCAAACGCGTGCGGGGAATTGGCCCCAAAACGGCCAAACGGATTATCCTGGACCTTAAAGACAAAGTAATCAAAGACGGTGGGGAGGAGATCAGTTTTTCTGTCGCTGCCGACGGCCAGCTGCGTGAGGAGGCACTGGCCGCGCTGGTGAGCCTGGGGTTCGCTCGGCCACAGGTGCAGCGGGTACTCAACACCATATTGCGCGATCATGTCGGGCTGCAGTCGGCCGAGCAGCTTATCAAGCTGGCTTTACGCGAGCTTTCATAGGCTGGTCGATCAGCAGAACACACATGCTAAATCTGTTAAAATTGGGATGATCCAACGGAAGGGAAAAATTATCCCGTTTTGGGAAAGTATAGTGCGTACACACGCAAGATTAGCAGCCACCGCCTGCGGTGGCCGAAGTGATACGAACAGCAACATTGTTTTATGGAAAACGCCGGGCGGGTCGCTTTTGTTCGACAGCAATTGCGCAAAGGCTTGGTTTCCGGCTATTAGTACAGCAACATGAGCAGACAACTACTACTGTCAGGCCTCTCTTTGGCGACGGCAGCAATTGTGATGACGACCATTCTGTGGGCGGCCGACAGACTTCCGGCCAACGTGTTCTATCCGCTGGCGCCTGCAGCTCCGCTGCCGGTGCCGCCGCAGCCTGTAACTGATTCGCTGCCGCCGCTGCGCGACCGGCAGGGGGATTTTCTCAATAATCCCAACCCCAATCCTATTGATCTCAACGATCCTGCTTCTATACAGCAGACGGTGGAGTATGATGTCGACAACGATGAGTATCTGATCAGGGAAAGTATTGGCGAGACTTTCTTCCGCAGCCCGACTTCCATGTCGTTTGAGGAGTATTTTGAGTATCGCCGCCAGCAGGATCAGCAGGAGTATTTTCAACTGCTTTCAAGCGGTGGCCGCCGCCGCGGCATGGGGCTTGAAGATCCGCTCGCAGGTATAGATGTCAAAAATAGCCTGATTGACCGCCTTTTCGGGGGCAATACCATCGATATCCGCCCGCAGGGTGGCATAGATCTCACTTTTGGTGTGCGCCACCAGAAGCTGCTCAACCCTATCCTCACCATCCGCCAGCAGCGGCAGACGGTCTTCGATTTTGATATGAACATTCAGATGAATGTGACAGGCAAAATCGGGGAAAAGCTTACCTTGAATACCAATTACAATACCAACGCAACATTTAACTTTGACAACCAGATTAAGATCAATTACAACAGTGATCTTTTCAGCGAGGACGATATCATCAAAAAAATTGAGGCGGGTAACGTAAGCCTGCCGCTGCGCGGGACGCTCATCCAAGGGGCGGAAAGCCTCTTTGGTCTGAAAACGGAAATGCAGTTTGGCCACTTGCGCCTGACGGCTATCGCCTCGCAGCAGCAATCGCAACGCGAAAATATTACCCTGCAGGGGGGCAGCCAGGTGACGGAGTTCGAGGTCAAGTCTGACCGCTATGACGAAAACCGCCACTTTTTCCTTTCGCACTACAATCGAGATGTCTATGAGGGGGCACTGCGCAACCTGCCG
The DNA here is from genome assembly GCA_032115735.1 of Saprospiraceae bacterium. Classification (GTDB taxonomy): domain Bacteria; phylum Bacteroidota; class Bacteroidia; order Chitinophagales; family Saprospiraceae; genus JAUMBM01. Next base: position 964 of record JAUMBM010000338.1, on the reverse strand, counting down.
CAGATCAATACGCTCTTTCACCTGGAGGCCATCGAGGTATGGATTACCAACGACCGCAATGAGGTCACGGATGTGCGCGATATCGTGGCACTGGCCGACCTCGCGGAGCCTACCCGCCTGACGTCTCCTGATCGAATCCCGACCTATCAGGAGCCTCGCTATCAGGAAATTTGTGATGGCCGGCCGCTGCCGGAAAATGGAGCCAATGGTCTGTACAATGCTATCCTGGGACGGCCGGAGATGCGCAGCATCGACCGGGCTGTGGCCGTGCTGCAGTCGTCTGAGTTTGGGTTGGTACAGTCGCGGGATTTTGAAAAGGTACAGGCACGTAAACTTCGCGCCACGGAATATTCGGTCCATCCCGAGCTGGGATTCATTTCGGTCAACATCAATGTACAGCCCGATCAGGTACTCGCAGTTTCGTATCGCTATAAGTACAACGGTGAGATTTTTAGGGTAGGGGAGATGTCTACCAATACGGATGATGTATCTATCGATACTTCCAGCCGCAACTCGCAGGTGCTTTTTACCAAGCTGCTCAAGAGCATGACGCAGCGCATCGATGTGCCGGCCTGGGATCTGATGATGAAAAACGTGTACAGTATTGGTGCTTATCAGGTGAATCAGCAGGATTTTAAGTTTGATGTATACTACGAGGATCCGGGCAAAGGTGTTAAGCGCTTCTTGCCCAAGGGCAACCTGGAAGGCAAGCCGCTGATCCGCGTTTTTAACCTTGACAACCTCAATGTGCAGGGGGACCCTCAGCCGGACGGTGTATTCGATTTTGTGCCGGGTGTGACTATCAATCCTTCCAACGGGCGTATTTATTTCCCGGTTCTTGAGCCTTTCGGTTCACACCTTGCCAACCAGATTACCGATCCGCTGCTGCGGGATACTTTCGTGTACCAGGAGCTGTACTCGCTGACGCAATTTCAGGCGCAGGAGTTTCCGGAAAAAAACCGCT
>JAUMBM010000337.1:0-2260 GCA_032115735.1 Saprospiraceae bacterium | reverse complement strand
CGTAAACTTACGGACAGACACACAACTGTCTTGCGATCTGCCCGGCAGCGAAGCGGACATTTGTGCGGCTAATTCACTAACTTCGCCACCGGATGCGGCAGACCTGCCTGACAGACGGCCTGCCACCAGCTCACTACATTAATTTAACGCTGCTGCCATGACAAAAGAACATGTACTCGACCGCTTTTTGCGCTATGTACAGGTCGACACCCAGGCCGACCCCAACTCAACCACCACGCCAAGTTCGGCCAAACAAAAAAACCTGGGCCGGATGCTGGTGGCGGAACTACAGGCCATGGGCATAGCTGACGCCCACCTGGACGAAAACGGCTACGTCTATGCGACCCTGCCCGCCAATACAGACAAGCCCGTACCCGTTATTTGCTACTGCAGCCACATGGATACTTCCCCGGACTCCAGTGGCACCGATGTCAAACCCATCGTACATCGCAACTATGATGGCCGCGATTTAGCCCTGCCCGATGATCCGCAGGTGGTTATTCGTCTGCAGGAGCATCCGGATCTCGCCAACCAGCTGGGCAATGATATCGTGACGGCCAGCGGCACTACCCTGCTGGGTGCCGACAATAAGGCCGGACTGGCCGAAATTATGACCACCGTGGACTACCTGCTCCATCACCCGGAAATCACCCACGGCGCCATCAAAATTCTTTTTACCCCGGACGAAGAAATTGGACGGGGGGTAGATAAAGTTGATCTGCAAAAACTGGGCGCACAATACGGCTACACGGTCGACGGAGAAAACAGGGGCTCGCTGGAAGACGAGACTTTTTCAGCAGATGGCCTCACCATCGTCATTGAGGGTGTCAGCGCCCATCCCGGATTTGCTAAGGGACATATGGAAAGTGCCATCAAGGCGGCCGGCGATTTTCTTGCAGCCCTGCCCAAAGACCGGCTGACGCCCGAGTCTACTGAGGGCCGGGAAGGCTTCGTTCACCCCGTGGCCATCAGCGGAGGTGTAGAGCAGGCTACACTGCAATTTATCATACGGGATTTTGATACGGCCCAACTGGCGGTGCACGAGGCTGAACTCAAAGACATTCTCGACCGCGTGATGCAGGCATATCCGCGCTCAAAGGCGAGTTTTAGTGTGAAAGAGCAGTATCGCAATATGAAAGAAGTACTTGACAAACACCCGCAGGTCGTGGCTTTTGCCGAAGAAGCCATCCGGCGTGCCGGCATGCAGCCCAAGCGCTCTTGCATTCGCGGCGGGACCGACGGATCCAGACTCAGCTTCATGGGACTCCCCTGCCCCAATGTGTTTGCCGGTGAGCACGCCTTCCATTCACGACAGGAATGGGTGTCGGTACAGGATATGGAAAAAGCGGTTGATATGCTGGTCCAGTTAGCGGCTGTATGGGCGGAGAAAAGTTAAATACCTGTAATCTTTGGTGGCAGTTGCCACCAAAGATTGTGCTCAGTATAGTATTTAACTTTTTCATAAGCATCAGGATTCCGGCAGTACGCTATATTTGTATCATTCAGTAATCGTTAAATCAGTTGCGTATGAGAACTATCAGCAAGTATTTTCCCGCTATGCTCATGCTTATTTTGATAGGCACAACAGCGCCTGCCTGCGTCTCTATAGACAAGCTTGTTGAAAGTGGTCAGTATGATCGGGCGATAGGACTTAGTACGCGCAAGCTGACAGGGAAGAAGAAAAAAAGTCCCAAGCTGGTGGCGGGGCTGGAAGAGGCCTTTGCCAAAGCCAATCAGCGCGATCTTGCGCTGGCAGAGCGACTGAAGGCGGAAGATGAAGATACCAACTGGTCGCGCATTCACGATCTGTATGTAGGTGTCGATCGCCGGCAGGCGCTCATACAACCGCTGCTCCCGCTGGTTGACAAATTTGGCTATGAGGCCGGCTTTGAGCTCGTAGAGGTGGCGCAACTGGAAAGAGAGAGCCGCAGCAATGCAGCTGCTTATCATTACAATCGCGCAACAGAACTGATTGCACAAGCGCGTGAAAACAACGATAAACTGGCTGCCCGGGCGGCGTGGCGCGAGATTGAAGAAATCGGCAGCTACTACCGCGACTACCGCAACAGCCGGGAGCTGCAACAACAGGCTCATTCTCTGGGGACTGTCAACATTCTGGTGGCCGTTGAAAATAATGCCGGCGTGGTCGCTCCTGTAGAATTTGAACGGCGGCTGCAGCAAATCAACACCAACCAGCTCAACAGTTTCTGGCAGCAATACTACCAGCAACCCGTTGCTTCTCTGACCTTTGATTACCGCA
>JAUMBM010000336.1:0-12937 GCA_032115735.1 Saprospiraceae bacterium | reverse complement strand
GCCCCGATACTGTAAATAGCATCAAAAAAGTTTGGATCAATAGCAAGTGCCCTTTGGTAATAATCGAGGGCAGAATTCAGGAAAGCATCTGCCTGTGCCTTATTGCCTGCCTGAGCCTCACGCTGATGCAAGTTGTCGTACACGCTTCCGAGCGTAGAATACAGAGATACATTCTTAGGCTCCTTAGCGATAGCTGCCTCCAGTTTGCTGATCAGTTCCTCCAGCTTATTGATTCGGAGGAAGTGGTTGATCTCAGCAAACAACAGTGAGACATCATCGGGATACAGTTTGCGACCAGCCTCCAGATAGGTATATGCCTCTTCGATATTTTCTGCAGCCGTGATCGTATACAATGCTTCATAAACTGCAGGTTTGTCTGTTTTCAGTTCATAAAGATTCAAAAAATACGGCTTTGCCTTTGGCAGTTCCTGTGCATTCAATGCAGCCAGGCCAGTGATATACAGCTGATCGTTATAGACATTTGTCTCATCCAGAGAACTTTCTTCTCCGTTATCTTTCAATGTTTTGTGGGCATTGAGGACTGCCTCGAAATCTGAGAAAGCCGAAGCGTAGTCGCCATTTTCATAGGCCATAATCCCCAGATTGTAGAGATTTGACTGTAGCTGGCGCAGGCCCGTGAGCGCTGCCTTAGATTCGAACTTTTTAACTGCCAACTGAAGCGCACGCATATACGCCTCATAAGCAACTAAGCCCGGATTATCAACCTTGGGCAGGTCTTCGATTTTGCCAAAATTAAGCTGCTTGATGTTGACGATTTGGTTAGAAATCTCGTAATAAATATCCCCCTGCGTCTGCCAAGCCTTGACAGTAGCTGCAATAGTGGGATCATCCATAGCAAGTTTAATTTCCTGAACAGCCTCGTGCAACTTGGAAAGGTTGTTCGAAGGATCAATGTTATAGGCACTGAGCGCGCTGCCTGCCTTCCGCAATGCCCTCTCACCGTCTTGCGCCTGGGCATAGCCGGCAAGTAGAACGAAGGCCAGCAAGAAGAGAAAATTTTTCATAACTAGAAGAATTGATATTTGACGAATCAGAAAATTGACAGAGAAAACGGATTCTTTGGCGCTAAAACGAAGAAATCGAAAAAAAGTTATAGTTATCGCGAAAATAAACAAAATTTATTCTTCTTCATCGTGAATTGCCGGTGTTGAATCATTATTGCCCGCATTTTCATCCCCCGCAATGACCGTTATATCAGCGATAGAGTCGTCCTCCTGCAAGCGAATAAGTCTGACGCCCTGCGTTGCACGTCCCTGCACACGCATCTCACTGACCGACATCCTTATCACGATACCGGAGCGATTACTTATCATCAAATCATCCGTATCCCTTACCGCCTTAATCGCCACGACAGCCCCTGTTTTGTCACTAATCAGCATAGTACGCACACCCTTGCCGCCGCGGGTTATCAGTCGATAATCTTCCGGATCAGAGCGTTTACCCATGCCTTTTTCACTGACAACCAACAGGCTTACGTCCTTGTCTTTTTCCTGATCGACACATACCATGCCCACTACTGCATCCTTTTCATCCAGCAAGCTTATACCCCTCACACCTGCCGCTGTACGCCCCATGGGGCGTACGTCCCGCTCATTGAACCGGATGGCATTGCCGTGATGTGTAGCGAGGAAAACCTGTGTATCTCCGCTGGTAAGTCGGGCCTCCAGCAATTCATCTCCCTCATTGATGGTGATTGCGGCGATACCTGCCGCACGCGGACGGCTGAAAGCCTCCACCTGCGTCTTTTTCACCATTCCCTGACGAGTACAGAACATGATGTAGTTTTCATTCAGGAAAGCTGTATCATTCAGATCCTTAACGATGATATAGGCCCTTACTTTATTTTCTTTAGGGATATCAATAATATTTTGGATCACCCGCCCGCCTGATGTTTTCGAAGCCTCAGGGATTTCGTATACCCGCAGCCAGTGACATTTACCCTGGTCCGTAAACAACAACAGATAATTGTGGTTGCTGGCGACAAACATGTGTTCGATGAAGTCTTCATCACGAGTGCGACTTCCCTGGCTTCCCCTGCCTCCCCTGCCCTGCTGCCTGTACTCCGTAGCGGGCGTGCGCTTAATATAACCAAGATGACTGATGGTGACGATTACTTCCTCGTCCTTGATCATATCCTCAATAGAAATATCCGCCTCAGAATAACTTATGACGGTACGGCGGGGATCACCATAGCGTGCCTTGATATCGCTAAGTTCCTCTTTGATGATCTCGCGCCGTAGCTGTTCACTCTCGAGTATAGCCCTGAGTTTATCGATCAAACTGCGTACTTCGTCATACTCTGCACTAATTTTGTCACGTTCAAGCCCTGTAAGTCGCTGCAACCTCATCTCCAGTATCGCCTTTGCCTGATCTTCAGACAATACGTTACCTTCTTCTACCCCGTAGTCCTCTGTCTGAGACTCATCAACCAGGAGCCGGAATTTTTGCCAGAAAGCATCCAGATCATCGATGAAAGCACCGCGCATAAGTCCGAGGCGGGCATCATCGGGGGTAGAGGAAGCCCTAATCAAATCAATTATCCGATCGATATAGTCCAATGCGATTAACAACCCCACCAGGATATGTGCCCGATTGAGCGCTTTGCGCAAATCAAAACGTGTACGTCGGACAATGACCTCCAGCCTGAAATCGATGAAGGCCTCGATCATATCCTTGAGATTAAGTGTCATGGGCCGCCCTTTGACGAGGGCTACATTGTTGACACCAAAGCTTGTCTGTAGCGGCGTAAGCTTATAAAGCTGATTGAGGATTACATTGGCCATTGCATCGCGACGCACCTCAATGACAATTCGAAGTCCCTCACGATCAGATTCGTCCCGCACATCGGTGATACCGTCAATTTTTTTCTCATTGACGAGTTCTGCAATTTTCGCTACCAGTTGCGCTTTATTGACCTGATAAGGGATTTCTGTGATAATGATGGTCTCCCTGTCCCGTTCATCGTTGACAATTTCTGCTTTGGCCCGTACTACCACTCTGCCCCTGCCGGTGGCCATGGCCTCTCTCACCCCGCGATAGTCAAAAATAATACCTCCGGTGGGGAAATCCGGCGCCTTGACATACTCCATCAGCTCATCGACCGTGATATCCGGTCGATCAACAGTAGCTATGACACCGTCAACGACCTCGGAAAGATTATGCGGCAGCATATTGGTTGCCATACCTACCGCAATACCCGAGGCTCCATTGATAAGGAGATTGGGGATACGTGCAGGCAGCACCGTTGGTTCCTCGAGTGTATCATCAAAATTGAGGCTGAAGTCGACAGTATCTTTATTGATGTCTGCCAGCAACTCATCACTGATACGCTGCAATCGCGCCTCTGTGTATCGCATGGCCGCCGGACTGTCCCCGTCCATACTACCAAAGTTGCCCTGACCGTCCACCAGAGGATAGCGCAGCGACCAGTTTTGCGCCATACGCACCATGGCATCGTAGACCGATGAATCACCATGCGGGTGATACTTACCCAGTACCTCTCCCACAATACGTGCAGATTTCTTGTGCGCTCTGTTGTAGGCAACCCCCAGTTCAGACATACCGAACAATACCCTTCGGTGTACAGGTTTGAGACCGTCCCTGACATCCGGTAGAGCTCTGGAAACAATAACCGACATCGAATAATCGATGTAGGCTGATTTCATTTGATCCTCGATATTTACGGGAATAATACGCTGTTTGGATGACATCTAGCCAGTTCTGTACATTAATGAAGCTCAGTTGTCTTTCAGCGCTAACAGGAATTTTTGACCGGGTCAAAAATACTTTTGCCTGTGGCAGAAGATCCCGAACACGCTTTTAAAAAGACGGACAAAGATAAGTAAAAAAGATGAAACTACAAGACGAGTGACCGTTGATACCCGGTGAATTTGGCAGTTTTTTGCGACCCTTGCGCACAGGATTACAAGGGCAAAAATAGTATGGGAACAGCGCCTTAAATCATTACCTTTGCAGCACAAAAAGCGATCCACGTGATTCAAGCCACGCAATTGCACAAGTCTTATGGTCGGTTGCACGTTCTCAAGGGCGTTGATCTTTCCGTCTCTGGTGGTGAAATTATCAGCATTGTCGGCAAGTCCGGGGCAGGCAAAAGTACGCTACTGCACATCCTGGGCACACTCGACAAGCCTGATCGGGGAGAACTGATTATTGCGGGGCAAAACGTATTCCAGCTCTCAGCTAGCAAGCTAGCTGCGTTCAGGAATCAGTACATAGGCTTCGTTTTTCAGTTTCATCATCTGCTGCCGGAGTTTACGGCTCTTGAAAATGTTGCTATCCCTGCCCTCATACATCAACAGACAGACAAGCAAGCCCGCAGCAGGTCTGCAGAACTGCTGGCCTATCTGGGACTGGCTGACCGGTTGGACCACAAGCCCAATCAGCTGTCGGGCGGGGAACAGCAGCGCGTTGCCGTAGCGCGGGCGCTGATGAACAAGCCGGCTGTCATTTTTGCAGATGAGCCCTCCGGCAACCTGGATTCAGCCTCTTCTGCTGATTTGCATCGCCTCTTCTTTGATTTGCGCAAGGACTTTCAGCAGACCTTTATTATCGTAACCCACAACCAGGAATTGGCCAATATGAGCGATCGCAAGCTCGAGATGGTGGACGGGCTGTTGGTTGAATGAGAGTAGCATGGCAACGGAAGCATTGTTGATAATGGGCTTGCAGCTCGACTACTGTCGGGGCGGCGCTGTTGAGGTCAGCGGGGCTGACCAGCTGGTACCAATCGTCAATGAGTGGACAGAGCGCATACCCCTCACGGTCTTTGTACAGGATTGGTATCCACCCGATCACTGCGTTTTTGCAGCCAATCATTTATGGCGAAAACCGGGACAACAGCTCTCGCTGACTGCAGCCGGAGCAACGCAATCTTTGCCTTATGAGCTGATGCACATGCACTGTGTTCAGGGAAGTTTTGGTGCTGAACCCGCCAATGGACTGGCCATGGGACGGATTACGCAGGTAATCAGACGATGTCTGCGGCCTGATGTACCGGGACTCAGCGCCTTTGCTGATCTTGACCAGCAGTCTACCGGACTTGAGGCGTGGCTGCAACAGGCTGGTGTCACCAACGTAATCCTGATGGGTACACCTCTGGAGACACTCATCTACGAAACCGCCTTAGCAGCTGTTCAGCGAGGCTTTCATACCTGTCTTGTCGGTGAGGGATGCCGTGCCCTTTCGCCCGATCAACAGCAACAGCAGTATGACCGGCTACGGGCTATTGCAGTGGAAATTATATAAATCGAACGTTTTACTTCTGCAGCTACGAATATCTAAATCACAGGTAAACAACCTATATGATACTACCGCCACACATCCGGCTTATCCTCGCCAGCCAGTCACCCCGCAGAAGCCAGTTGCTTGAAATGGCCGGCATACCCTTCGTAGTGAAGCCAATGCCCATCGATGAAATATGGCCGGACACACTGCCAGCCGCAGAAGTTGCGCCCTATCTTGCCCGGCAAAAAGCCCAGGCGGCAAGTGTGCTGCTCGAAAGCCCCAACGATGTACTGTTGACTGCCGACAGTGTTGTCATACTTGATGACGTCATCTATGGCAAGCCTGCCGATTACGATGAAGGTTTTCGGATTCTGAGCAATCTTTCTGGTCGCACCCACCAGGTAATCACCGGCGTATGCCTACGCTCCCACAATAGGGAAGTTGTCTTTGCTGATCTGGCAGAAGTACATTTTGACCCACTGAGCACTGAAGAGATTGACTATTACCTCAAGCGCTATCAACCCTACGACAAGGCTGGGGCCTATGCCATTCAGGAGTGGATAGGCCTGTGTAAAATCAGCAAAATAGAGGGTAGTTATGCCAACATCATGGGTCTGCCTGTGCAACGACTCTACAAGGAGCTCAAGGAATTCGTCACAGGCTGAGGTAAAAATCGCGGGTGAGATTACAATAAGCCGCTGTCCACAACTGGCTCTCTGGTTGATAGATAGCAAGTTTTTCCTCAGCTACCCCTGTTGGCTTACGAAGAACAAACTGCAATAGCAACCTATTGACAGGCTGACCCTCTCTTGGCTGTACTGAGCAACGCCTGTTTACATACAGCCCATACTGTACCGCCAGTTCCTCAAAGCGAAGCCCCTCCAACAAGGGCAATATCAGGCAGAAGCGTCCCTGCGGAGCCAACAGGCGCTGTACAGCCAGCAATAACTCGTTATGGGGCAGCTTGACTGTGTGTCTCACCACTTTTCGGGATTCATTGAAGGAGAGTACCCCCCCACTAAAAAACGGAGGGTTGCTAACCAGCAGATCGTACTGTCTCCTTGTGGGCGGGGGTACGAAATCTTGAATAGGCAGCGGAAAACATTTCAGCCGCTCACCGAAAGGTGAACCAGCCATATTTTCCGCTGCCTCCTCTGCAGCAGCTTCATCAATTTCGACCGCATCAATATGGGCAGCGGGAGCCCGCTGTGCCAGCATAATCGCAATAAGACCACTACCCGCGCCGATGTCGAGCGCATATTGAACACCCTCGACATCGGCCCAGGCACCCAGTAGCACGCCATCGGTACCGACCTTCATGGCCGAACGCGCATGTCGGATCTGAAACTGCTTGAAAGCGAACGTATCCCGCATAACTACTGCTGGATGTCGCTCAGATTTCTCATTGTCAGCTGGGGTGTTGCCCCGGGATTATCGTAACGCGTCAACACCCCTGTAATAGTCACCGGCCCGGAAGGCACAGAAGTACCTGAAAAAGTAGCTTGCGTCCGGGTAAACAACACCATTTCGCCCGAGCCATCGCTGATAGTCTTTGAGCCGGAAAACGTACCCCCACCTGCGATGCTGGCATTGGTAATACGTACCAGCGTAGATTCCCAGTTATTCAGATTGGCTACCACTTGTGCAATTGTGGCCACGCGCGGCGCAGGCATAGTCCCGGGACCAAAAGAAGCAGCGCTGGCCAATGGAACGTTGTTGATTTGCAGCAGACCAAAGAACATTGACAATTCGAGGCTACCCACGTTAATTTCCAGTTCTTCACCCAACGCAAAATTGTGGTTAGCAGCAAAACGAATGACCATGCCACCGCTGGCATCCTGGAGAACCAGGTTACGGTCTGTTATATTGAGATTAGTGCGGTCAGAAATTACTACTCCCCTTACTTTTCTGCCGGCCGGGGCTGCCGTGCTGCCGCTCTGAAAAGCCGTACGTAACTCAGCCAGCGTGATAAGTGTAGCGGTACCACCACCACCACCGCTGGTTTCAACATCTGAGAGTTTGCGAATATTCAGTTGAACACCATCATAATCCGAGACGATAGCTGTAACGGTTGCTGCAGCTGTCGGCAACGGGCTGCTGGCAAAAGATGCTGCCGGGCGCGTATACATTGGCACGCTGCCGGTTCCGTCGTTAAGCGTAACCGTATTGGCATAGGTACCAGCGCCACTCAGACCTGCATTGCTAATCTTTACCAAAGTCGACTCCCAATTTTGGCCATTGGCCAGTAACTGAGCCACCGTAGCGACCCGGGGAGTTGGTTGGTTACCCGTACCCAGGCGGCTTGCATTGCCGTTGGGCACACTGTTGAGTTGTAGCAGACCGCGGAAGGCCGAGAGCTCAATCCCGTCAATATTCACCTCAACTTCATCGCCCAGATTGTAATTGTGTGTTGCCGTAAAGCGGACAACAATACCCGCATCAGCATCCTGAACAATCATATTGCGGCCGTCAATATTGCCGGCACTGCGGTCAGAAATAACAATGCCTTTAATTTTTTTGCCCGCCGGTGCTGTGGTTGTTGCGCCCGTAAATAGACTTCTTACCGAAGCGATACTCACGAGATCCCCCCCTTGACCACCGCTGCCACAACGTGCGCCTGTCATATTTATATCATCCGTATTGCGAACGAGCAACTGCTTATCCGTTCTGAAAATACTGAGTACCGCACGAAGATTTCCCTTGCCCTCCGGCGTGATAGCCGCTGCAAAATCAGCATAGCCACTGGTGCGGACGAGAATACTGTTGCCAATGCAATCTTCGGCCGTCCGGTTGACAGACAACCTGTTGACAGCGTCGGCATAAGGTACCCCGGCACTGGCATCTGCAAACTGTACATCTTTGATTTCCACCAGTGTGCTCAACAACTGCTGAAAGCGAGCGGGATTGTTAAGCTCAGCCAATGTAACCTGTACCGGTGTTATTCCTTTATCGCGCTGACCCGCAATGACATACTGAGGAATCAGCAATTCAGCCAAAGCTGCGCCAGGGCTACCGTTGAGCTGTGGAAAGCCATTGTAATCACTGATGTACAATCCCTTCGCCCTGATAAAAACCTGACTGCCCGCCGGAAACTTATTGAAGAGACCTGTTGTAGCCATGCGAACGGCAAGCCCACCGGTAGAATCCTGAACAATAATTTGTTGATAAAAATTGCCACTTTGGTCATCAGCAGCTACTACACCATCGATCACCCAGTCCTCCGTAATTTGTACATCACCCGAACCGGTGTAAAGTGCTTTAATATCCGCAATAGTCGCATTGCCGGAAAGCCCCGGCAGACCTGCAACAGGTGGTTCATCAAAGGTGTGATCCACACAGCCTACTGCCGCAAAACCCACGCCTGCTGCCAGCATCAGCGCCGGCAAAAAAGATCGCAATTGACGAATTGACATATATGATAACTTTTTAAACGCAATTAACCAAAATAAGCGAATTAAATCCTTACCGCCAGATTCACAAAATAGGTACGACCAAAGCTGTAGAAGTATCGGCTTGGGAAGCGATCTACATCCTTAGTTTCAAAATCAAAGCGAGCCTGCTCAAAGCCACCCGTAATAAAATCCTGCTTATCCAGCAGGTTGTTAATACCGATGTTGAGGTAGATAAATGTATCATCAATTTTCCAGGATTTACCGCCGAACAAGTTGACAGTAAAGGCTGCCGGAAATTTTTCCTGCTCGAGAATACTGCGCCAGAGCGGTGAGCCCGGGGTGACCACCTCCTGTACGATCGTCGGATCATCTACGTAAGAAAGTGCCTCTACCGTTCTGCGCTCAGGGTAGATGTCTACCCAGGCGTTATCAAAATAATTGAGGTTGACATTGACAAACCAGAAACGGGGACTGTTGTAGCTAAGTCCTGCAGAATAGGCCGTTTGTGGCGTACCTGCCACATAGTAATTTTTGATATATACCGTGCGCTCACTGAGCTCCTGCGCCACATTGTCCAGATATACAGTCACATTAGGTCTGTTGGCATAGACAAACTGTCCGAGGGCTGCAACAGCCGTTGCGGACAATGTCGGCGTGATCTTTACTTCCGCCGCCAACTCTACGCCCCGGTGTTCTGTAGCAATCCCGTTCATCACATAATTGACAAAACCTCCCCGCGTACCATCATTGGTGATGATAGCGTTATCGAGGTAGAAGCTACGGTTTGAGATTTGGTTTTCAAACAAGGTATAGTAAGCCACTGCGCGCGCCTTGAGGGCCGGTGCCTTCAGCAGATATCCCCCCTCGATGGACGTCATGCGCTCGCTCTTCAGATTGTTGACCATCTGGTGGCGTGTGCGGGGGCTCACAAAAGCATCCCGCACATTGGGAGCGCGGTTGATAAGGCCACCATTCACGAAAACATAATTACGTCCGTCAATTTTCCAGGTAGCCCCCCCTTTGAAACTGAAGTCCAGAAAACGTGCCCGCTCACTACTACCTGCCGAGCTCTCCGGAAACTTCCCGTTAGCGACATTTCCAAAACGCCAGAATGCAGTATTCGTCATCTGCGCACCAACAAAAAAGTCAAATCGAGGAAGACTGTACTCAAGCTGGCCCCAGGTGTTCGCCTGACGTATATTGTAGTCAAAATCATAACCAAACCGATCGCCCTGTCGAACCAGACGATTAGGCACATTGACATCATTACTGATAAACAACGTATTGCCCGTACTGTCAAACTCGGCAAATTTGTCTACATCCACATAAAAATCCCCCCCCAGCAAATCATCCAGCACCTTAAAATTGCTGATCTTCTGATGCTGGTAGTTGAATCCCCCGTGTACAGCCATCCGCGGGCTCAGAAATGCCTCTACCACCGTAGAAAACAGCGCCCTGCGCACATCTGCACGCCTTTCCTCAATAACATACTGCGAACGCTTACCCGTTACATTATTACCAGCGATACCGTCCGCATTTTCAATCGTCATAATACTGTTGCGGTTCACGCGGTAAAACTCATCCCAGTTCAACTGACGCGCAGCCTCGCTGCTGCGCAGAAGTTCCTCCACCTGAGCCGCCTGTTCATTCTCAATAAAAGAAGGAAGTCTGCGATAATAATCCGGCCGCGGATCCTGAGCGTCATACCAGTCGAGAGCCGTATCACCATCGCGACCAAACTGATAACCGGCAGACGTGCTTACATTGATCTTGTCACTCAACTTCCAGTCATGCCGCAGCATACCTATAGGCTGATGCGTATTACGCACCCGCGCATTGCGCTTTTCTCCGTTTTGGTAGCCCCAGTTGGGATTATAGAAATTAGTTCCCGCCAGTTCATTCATCTCCTGTACAGACGAAGTCGCACGACCAGAAATACTCGGCGCCCCCATCAGTACTACCCCCACAGAATGCTTCTTATTGATCTCCTTTTCAGCCGCTGCGAAGTAGGAAGTGCCGTCAAAGAAAGTCCCCGGCACATAGCCCTCCTGCGCCCAACGGCGGGAAGCGGACACCGAAAAAGACCAGCCATTGCTCAACTGACCACTGCTCCAGGTAGCCATCAGTCGGTTGCGATAGAGCGTGTTAGCTACCGCATAAGAAACGCGCAGCTGCTTGCGCTGCCGGGAAGCGCGCAAATCGAGATCAGAAGCGCCCCCCACGCTGCCAAAACCAAAAGCCGTAGGCTGCAGCCCCACGAGGTTGGTGCGGTTGCGCGTAACATCATTCAGCCCTCCCCATTCGGACCAGAATACGCCTCCCGTTTCCAGGTCATTGAAAGGAAGCCCGTTCAGAAATACAGTCGAATATGTATTGTCATAGCCACGTATTCTGAAGCGCCCCTGGCTGAGCGTAAAGGCCGCTGTATTGACAAAAATATCGCGCGAAGCGGTCAGTACACCTGACACGTTTTGCGCACCGCCACTGCTGTTATCATCAGAAAGCACTACCGTGGGAATCAGGTCTTCACCTGCCACATCCTCTGCCCGCTCACCGGGTTTCAGTCCAAGGCTGCCCACATTGACAGTACCCGAACCCGCCAGCTGTACCTCTTTTTCAAAGCGGTCGTAGCCTTCCCGGCTGATGGTGAGCAACAAAGACTTACCCCCGTTGACGATGACCATCTCAAAATAGCCGTCGGCATCTGTTCGCGCTGACTGTGCCGGCGAAAACACCTCAGCACCCGGCAGGGGGGCCGATGAAAACTGATCGACAACCCGTCCCTTAATCGTTACCTGAGCCAATAATTGCCCGAACGATACCATCATCATGATGGCGAAGACACCGAACCAACGGCCCGCCCTCATTCTGTCACTGCGCATTGGAAGAAATAACCCCATGGATCTGAAAATTAATTTTTGCCTGTACACCCTACTTATACGAGCCTCTAAGGCAGGCGGTTGCAAGGCCACCCTGTGCTTCAACATTAAAAACACGCGCCAAAGGTAGCATAATTTGTTGGCTTCAGTAAGATTTTGCCTCGCCCAACAAATTTTTCTCCCCTTAGTTCGCAACAACCGCCAAATAAAGTATTCTGAGACCGAAATCTACCCATGCATCACTGCAAACAGCCACAACAATCTGCACAATCCCCCCCGATTATAGTTACCTTTGCAGGTGTAATGCCTTCGGATGTGTGGAAGCTGCCGGCTGCCACACCATTGCAAAGCCAGCAGCGTTATCTTTCAAAAAATTGCTAACCATGTCATTCTACATTTCCGCTTTCAGCAGGCTGGCCGCCGCCGCCCTGCTCATTGGTGCCAGCTATGGAACACTGCAAAGCCAAGCTGTACAGATAGGCCTGATCGGTTTTTACAATGTCGAAAACCTCTTTGATACCCTGGATACGCCCGACGTCAACGACTACGAATTTACTCCCAACGGACCCAACGCCTGGGGCAGCGCCCGCTACTACGAAAAGCTGGATCATATGGCGCAGGTCATTGGTGAGATGGGCACACAACTGACACCCGACGGCCCGGCCATCATTGGACTGGCCGAAATCGAAAACCGCGCTGTGCTTGAGGACTTTGCAGCACACCCGGGCGTAAAGCGGCGCAACTATCAAGTCGCGCACTTCGATAGTCCCGACCGCCGGGGCGTCGATGTAGGCCTGCTTTACAATCCCCGCTATTTTAAGCTCACCGAAAGCAAAGCCGTACCGCTGATGATTTATGATGCTCAGGACGGAGACAGGATCTACACCCGCGATGTACTCGTTGTGGGCGGCTATTTCATGGGGGACTTGCTATACGTACTTGTCAATCACTGGCCCTCGCGCCGCGGCGGTGAAGCTGCCTCACAGCCCCTGCGGAATGCAGGCGCCCTGCTGTGTAAAAATATTTGCGACACCATCCGCCAGCAGCATCCGGAGGCCAAATTTGTCATCATGGGTGACCTCAATGATGACCCGATTTCGCCCAGCGTACTACAGGTGCTCAACGCCAAAGGCAAAGCCAGTCAGGTAGAAGCCGGCGGTTTTTTCAATCCCATGTACGAGATGTTTCGCCGCGGTCTCGGGACACTCGCCTATCGGGACTCCTGGAACCTTTTTGACCAGATTATCGTCAGCGACCTGCTGCTGCCGGAGTCTCAACCCGGCATTCGCTTCCACCAGGCGCACATTTTCAATCCCCCCTACCTCTACCAACAGAGCGGCCAGTTTAAAGGCTACCCCTTCCGCACCTATGTAGGCAGCACCTATGCAGGTGGCTACAGCG